>JAHFUH010000766.1 GCA_023265215.1 Acidobacteriota bacterium | reverse complement strand
TGAAGGCAAAGGCGCGCGGATTTTCATCTGGAAAATATCTCGAGCCGAGGAGCCGGTGCCCAAGCCTCTTCTCTATATCCGTGAGCGCGCCGCCCGTCTCCGCCGGGCATTGACAGAAGAACAAGGAGATCCCGGTCAGGACTGACTTTGATGAAATGAGGCAGCAACTGAATCTCTTGAATAAAAAGATCCGCTAGAATTCTTCTATCCCGCATGAAAAAATAGACTTTTTGGGCGAAAGAGCTATCCATAAATCCAGTGCTGTTGCTTTCCCGATGGCGAAGAAGCTGTACGATTTATGCACTTCTCCTGAGGGGAACCGCCTTCGCCCAAAATGAAACAGGATATTCGATGCTCACTTTCAGGTGCCTGGAGGATTCATTATGAATATTCTTAAAAATATAAGCTGCGCAATTTTGTGTTCTGTTTTGCTGAGTGGAATCGGCCTGGCTCAGTCCAGCGGCTGGATCGGCACAGTTGCCGAAAATGTCGCACCCAATTACACCGGGGAGCTCCGGCCTGCAATATCCGCACAACTGGATCGAGCAGGCGGCATCTCCGTCGATTACGCAGGCAACCTTATCACCATCCATATCCACAATTATTCCTATTTCCCGCATGTGGTAGCCGGCGACGGATGGTCCACTGCTTTCTCGTTTACGAATACTGGATTAACGGAAGCATCTGGAACCCTGAATTTTAGAGACTCTCAAGGAAATCCGCTCCCGATTGCCGGCCAGTTCAACTATGCGTCGGCAATTGCTCATCCCATGAGTGTTGCATCTTCCTATTCGTTTATCATTCCTCCGGGTGAAAGCATTTATCTGTCGGCAAGACCCGTGGATGAATCCGGTGGAAAAAAGATCGGGTGGGCGCAATTGGACAGTTTGGGGTCGATAGCAGGGATGGTGACCTACGAGCATGTTGTGGATGAAAAAACAGATTGCTTCTTCAGCGCTCCGCAATCGTCACTCCTTCAGGTGGCCGCAATTCCCGTGGATATGGATGCCGACTCAGGCAAGCGGATGGTTTATTCTATCGTCAATCCGGGCACTCAGAATATTTCCGTCGAGATGCTTTTAATATCGCAGGAGAGCGTGGCAGTTGGTGATCCCATCCTGGTCAAGCTGGGGCCCGGAGAACAAATTTCGAAATATTTGTCGCCGGATCAGGAGCATTTCAGGGGTTTATTGGTTTTGCACGAGCAGAAAGGCCAGTCGTTTTTGGCTTTCGGAATGCTGGAAAAGCAAGGACTCCCAACGGCAATTCCTCTGATCTTGTTTCAGTAATTTGTGCGCTTAGTAAAGTAGAACACGCGGAAAAACGCGGAGGACGAATATATCCTCCGCGTTTTTCCGCGTTCCAATTTTTGGTCTGCGGCCTATCTCCTTTGCCGCGAATCTGTCTGTCTACTGCTTGTTCCTTTAATACCTGCAGGCATTGCCGGGATCAGGCTTCCGGTTATGGTTGACGTATCGACATGCTCATCGATCGAATCGTCACTCTCATTGTCGGTCTCATCGTCAGCCTCATGGGATAAATAAACTCCCGCTGCTTTCAATGTCGCCCTTTGAATGACGCCACGGATGTCGGCTGTTGCAGTAATCGTTCCCGAGAATCCAAAATACCCGGAATAATCAAATGAGAAGAGGAACCCGAGTGGAGTGCCCGAAGTAAAAAGCAACTCCAGGTCCGTAGGATTCCATTGACGCCTGTCATCGCTTTGAGTGTACAAGGTGGTTTGCAGACTCTTGGTGTCAGGATCCCAGGAGTTGATATTCAAATATCCAGAGCCGGTGGAATGATCGAATGTATTGATTGTGACCCTAAACCATTTTCCCTCCCAGATTGTCAGATCAATGGTGTCTGCAGGTGTGAGGGTAATAGTGGTTGTAGCGCTGGAGCTTAGAGATATATTGCCGGCTAAATCCTTGGCCCATGCATGAAGAGTTTTAACTCCGGGACTCGAGCAGGCGTGGTTTGCCGGAGCAGTCGGTGTCCATTCGAGGGAGCTGGAGGCTGGCGCTGAGGATGAATCCGACACAATATAACCGGCAACTCCAATATTGTCAGTGGCATGTAAAGTGACCGGGACATTCAAGGAGGTGGATGTCGCTGGAAGGCTGAACGCCGTGATAGAAGGTGCAATTGTATCCGGAGATGAAAGAGAAATCGTTGTGGGAGCGCTCACACTGGCGGATACATTGCCCGCTGCATCTTTCGCCCAGGCATACAGAGTTTTGGTTCCTGCGCTTGCAAAAGTATAGTTCGATTGAGGACCCGCAGACCATCCGGTTGCGCCAGCCGTCGGCTTTGTTGCCGATTCATTCACAAGGAAGCCTGTAACTCGGACATTGTCGATTGCGGCTAATGAAGAAATGGACACAGTCAGAGTCGAGGCACTTGCAGGAATGCTGAAGGATGTGACTGTTGGAGCCGTTGAATCCGGCAGCGAGATTGTCGTCCCTGCGCTCCGGCTTGCGGATACGTTGCCTGCTGCATCTTTCGCCCAGGCATAGAGAGTTTTAGTTCCGGCACTCCCAAAGGCGTAGGTTGCTTGAGGGGTCGCAGACCATCCTGACGCGCTCGCCGCGGGCGTCGTGGCGGATTCGTTTACAAGGTATCCCGTCACGCCGACG
>JAHFUH010000765.1 GCA_023265215.1 Acidobacteriota bacterium | reverse complement strand
TCAGCTGCGCCAAAGCCTGCAGCGTATCTTCATTGAGCCCAAGATTCAGAACCGTGTCCATCATTCCAGGCATCGAAAATTTGGCGCCGGACCTTACCGAGACAAGCAGAGGATTGGTGGACGACCCGAATTCCTTCCCAGCTGCCGCCTCAACCTTCTTTAGCGCTGATAAAACCTGGTTCCACATTCCATCGGGAAACTTCGCTCCCGCAGTATAGTAAGTGTTGCATGCTTCCGTGGTAATGGTGAACCCCGGCGGCACCGGCAAACCCGCGTTGGTCATTTCGGCCAGTCCGGCGCCTTTGCCACCGAGCAGATCTTTCATTTCGCCGTTTCCATCGGCTTCTCCATTCGCAAATAGGAAAACGTATTTATTAGACATGTGTGTCCTCTCCCGAGTTTAGTATCCATTTCGTCATACAGCTGGAAATTTAAATAGTACATCAATAATCCAATGTGATTTTAAAAAAATTGGAAAAAGTGTAAAACGCCACAAATTCGATGAAAATCGGTGACAAAGACTTTTTTGTATATTTGTATAAATGAAGTGCTATTCAGTTGCAGTCTTCCGGTCGCGCTGGTGAATTGTGGAGTTTTCAGTATTAAATGAAAGCTGATGACCAGAGGGATGATCTTAGCTACCGCTCAGCCGGAGACCGCAGATCTGACATTCCAGAGCAAATCGGCCTCCGGCTGAGTGTAGCTTCTCGAATAGCCATAAGCCTTATCGGCACATAATTTGCACAGATCAGGATTTATTTGGCTATCATGGCTTTAAGTTGTTCGATTTGCTTTTCGAGAGTACGGACTTTTCGAATCAGGTCGGGCAATTTGGAGAAGGCGGCGCTTGAACGAAGCCAGGCTGCATTCTCGATTGCGGGAGATCCCGACATCACTGCGCCTGTGGGGACATCGTGAGACGTACCGCTCTGAGCAGTTATGATGGCCTTGTCTCCGACCTCAAGGTGCCCGGCAAATCCAGCTTGGCCTCCGACCCAGACATTTCGTCCTAACCGCGTGGATCCTGCCAGTCCCACCTGGGCAGCCAAAACACAATCTTCGCCAACCTGTGCTCCGTGTCCGACTTGAACGAGGTTGTCCAATTTTGCGCCGTGGCGTATAACGGTATCGCCGACTGCCGCGCGGTCCACAGTGGTGTTGGCGCCGATTTCCACATCATCCTCGATGAGAACGCGGCCGGTCTGACATATTTTGTAAAAACCGCCATCCTTTGTAGGAGCGAACCCGAAACCGTCACCCCCTATAATCACCCCGTTTTGAAGCACGACTCGATTGCCGATCCGGCAATCTTCGCGCACTATTACATTGGAGTGGAGCACCGCATCATTCCCTACGATTACGCCGGGATAGAGGACGACGTGGGGGTAGAGGGCTGTCGACTTTCCAATTTTGCACCCTTTCCCGATCACCGAATATGCTCCGATACGGACGGTAGCGCCCAGTTCAACACCATCGGCTATCACAGCTGTTGAATGAATACCGGATTCCAATTGATGCGGCTCGAAAAATAATTCCAGAGCCCGTGCGAATGCCATATACGGATCTGACGTGCGGAGATTTGGAACATCGACGGAAGGCATATCCTCGCCTAGTATAATCGCGGAAGCTTTTGTAGTTTTTATGTGGCTTATATATTTGCGATTAGAAACAAAGGTCAGGTCACCGAACCCTGCTTCGTCGATTCCTGCGACACGAAATATTTCCACATCTGGATCGCCGATCATCCGGCAATCAATTTTGAGCGCGATTTTGGACAGTTTCATAATGCGGCTTGGCAAATCCTGTAAATTGAAGCTTCCATGGTAGTATTAGGACGCTTCCTCGTCAAGGAGATGCAAAAGCATTGACGATTGGAAATATATAAATGATTGAGTGGTTTCAATCGTCAATCGTAATTCGTCAATCCTAAATTTTTATGAATCGCGATCTGCTGGATGAATTTGTAACTTATCTACGCGTGGAAAAGGGGCTTTCACCGAACACCGTCAGCTCCTACATTCAAGATCTTCAGAAACTGGCGGAATATTCCAAAGGGGTGAACCACTCTCTTCCTGAACTGAAACAAGAGGATATTCTCGGCTGGATGCAACAACTGCTTGGCCTTGGATTGTCGCCGAGGTCCACGGCGAGAGCCCTCGTGGCTGCACGGGGATTTTTCAGGTTTTTGATTGGAGACCGGATGATAGTTTCCGATCCCACAGAGCACCTAGAATCCCCAAGGTCGCTCAAACCACTGCCGAGGTTTTTAAATAGGAACGAGGTGGAAGGGCTGATCAATACACCGGAAATCAAAAATGCTCTGGGTTGCCGGGATAGGGCGATGCTGGAAACGCTGTACGCGTCCGGCCTTCGTGTCAGCGAACTGGTATTGATAAGCCTAAACCAGATGAACCTCAATTTGGGAATACTTTCCTGCATGGGGAAGGGAAGCAAAGAGAGAATTGTTCCTATTGGTTCCGTTGCATGCGAGAGGATTGCCGCGTATGTTTCCAGATTTCGCCCAGAACTCCTTGGGGGGGAAAAAAGCAACTATCTTTTTGTGACCCGCCGAGGATCTCATATGACAAGGCAGGCATTCTGGAAGATAATCCGGGCGTATGGCCGCAAAGCCAATATTTC
>JAHFUH010000764.1 GCA_023265215.1 Acidobacteriota bacterium | reverse complement strand
CGCTCAAAAGACGAAACAGCATGCCCAGATGCTCCTGGTTTTCCGGCGAACAGCGGAAACGCCAGGGGAACTGGATCAGAAGCGCGCCCAAAATCCCCGCCTCCACAAGCGGCGCCATCGATCGCCGTATCTCGTTGCAGGCCGCCGCCAGCACAGCCTCGTCCTCCTCGGCAGGCCCGTGCGAGATGCGCTGCCAGGCTTTTGCGGTGAATTTAAAGTGAGGATTATTGTGGACGCGCTGCGCCCACGAAGCGACGTCTTTCGGACGCGGCGGATAGTAAAACGAACTGTTGATTTCGATTGTGTCGCAGTAGTCCGCAAGAAAGGACAACGCATCAAACGCGCCGCGGCGCGCGGCAGGATAGACGATTCCTTCCCAATCTTTGTAGTTCCAGCCCGCAGGCCCGACACGCAGGTTTGATTGGCGGACAGGAGCTTGGAATAACGAGTTTTGCGACATTTGGATACTTATTAAAACTAGTAAGATTAATAAAAACGAATATAGCTATGCAGCATTCAAGAATTTAACAGCCTGATCGATACCTGCTTTAAACCGCAGAATATCGAACAAGAAATATTGAATTTCGAAGTTCTGCGGTTGGTAATTCCTTGTTCGACATTCAACATTTCAAATATTTTGTTTAGTTCCTTAGAAAATTACTCAAAGACTCAAAATTACACCGATAGGGGCGCCGCTTTTGACGTTCAGCACGGATGCGGCCGATCCCTCTTTCATGACAATTTCCAGGTACCCTGTTGAACCCGGCACCACAAATATTTCTCCCGGACGCCCTTCCGAATAGGTCCTGTGAAATGCCGTGATTTCCTTCTGACCCGCCAGCATCTTCACTGTGCGTGGCTGCGCCGGATCGAAAACAGGAAGATCTCCCGGCATCAGATTCGTGATGAGGTTCCCGAAGTGATCGACAGCCAGAACCGCTGCCTGGATCAAATCTTCGCGCATCTTCGCGGGTACAGGAATCTTCAATTGAACAGGCTTCGGCAATGCCGGACCGAGCTGCCGCAGTGGAATGTCCCGGCTGATGTATCCTGCAATGGGAGCGAAAACATCCCGTCCGTGAAAAGTCGAGGAGACCGGCTTTCGGAAATAATGGTCGGCCGTAATCTCATGCGCCGCGAAGTCCTCCTGCGACTTCTGCACATAACTCAGGATTCCATTGTCGGGGGCAACGAAAAAATGCGTTCCCGCCGAAGCGGCCAGCGCTTTGCGTGCGGAGCCGACCCCGGGATCGACAACCGCCAGGTGAATCGTTCCCGGCGGGAAGCAGGAGTAGGCCTGGCCTAAAGTGAAAGCGGCGCTGTGGATGTCCTGCGCCGGGATCATATGAGTTATATCCACCAGCGTGATGTTCGGATTCAGGCTCAGGATTACCCCTTTCATTGCAGCGACAAAATGGTCGCGCAGTCCGAAATCCGTCAGTAAAGTCACAATGCGCCCTGAGTCCGACATCGCATCACCTCCCGATCAGTTCCTGCGTTCATCTATCTTATCGGTATGATATTCTAGGCTATGATGAAACAAAGAATCTATCTGGATAATAGCGCAACGACCCGGGTTGACGAGCGCGTTCTCGAAGCCATGATCCCCTGTTACAGGGAAACCTTCGGAAACGCCAGTTCCGTCCACATTTTCGGGCAGGAGGCGCGGGCGTGCGTCGAGGAGGCGCGGCGTTCTATCGCGGAACTCCTGGCCGCCGACACGAGAGAAATTGTATTTACCTCCGGCGGGACCGAATCAGACAATGCGGCGCTTTGGGGAATCTTTCGCAGCGGCTATCGAACGGGCAACCATATCATTACCACCAGAATCGAGCACCCCGCGATCCTTGCTACGTGCAAAGCGCTGGAGAGTGCCGGGGCTGAAGTCACCGTCGTTCCGGTCGACTCGTCCGGCAGAGTAGATCCTTTGGCTGTTTCGGAGGCAATCCGCGAAAGCACGATTCTTATTTCGGTGATGCATGCGAACAACGAGACCGGCATTATCCAGCCGATCGAAGAGATCAGCCGGCTGGCAAAGCAGCGCGGGATTCTTATCCACACGGACGCCGTTCAGTCGGTTGGGAAGATTCCTGTGAGTGTTCGCGATCTCAATGTTGACCTGCTCTCGCTTTCCGGCCACAAGATTCACGGGCCAAAAGGCGTGGGCGCCTTGTACATTCGAAAAGGGACGAAGTTCGCCCCTTTCATGACCGGCGGCACCCACGAAAGAAAGCGCCGGGCGGGCACGGAAAACGTTCCGGCAATCGCAGGCTTGGGCGCGGCTGCACGCCTTGCGATGGAACGGCTGTCCGAAATGCAGTCGCGAGTTGCCGGGCTGCGCGACCGGCTGGAGAACCTGGTGTTCGACCGTATTCCCAGAACCAGAGTAAATGGCTCAGGGATGAGGCTGCCCAACATCGGGAATCTTTCGTTTGAGAGCGTGGAGGGAGAGGCTGCGGTGATCGCCCTCGATCTCGAGGGAGTGGCGGTTTCGACAGGGTCCGCGTGTGCATCGGGCGCCCTGGAGCCCTCTCACGTTCTCATGGCTATGGGGCTGCGCCCGGAAGTCGTTCAGGGGTCTTTGCGGTTCAGCTTTTGCTATTACAACACAGAAGAAGAAGTCGATCGGGCGGTTCAAAT
>JAHFUH010000763.1 GCA_023265215.1 Acidobacteriota bacterium | reverse complement strand
GCGTACCGGATGTCCAGCCGGATTGAAGGATCGAGCCGCGTGATTTCAACGAGGTCGGGCTTGCGGAAATTGCCAGCTTCCTTCGGCGGGATGCTTTGACAACATGCCAGCAGCAATACTGCGATCGCAATTAGTTGGAGACGAGAGTGCGAAGCCGATGGGAAAAACAAATTTCGGTTTTTGAAAATTCTTTCCCTGTCAGGCCGCTCTCCGCTTCCGATCAAAGGCATCATTTCAACTTCCTCGGATCTTCGAGTGTGATTTTACTTCGGATTGGAACAAAGAAACGGTGAATTTTGCACAGCTTCCTTTTCAACCGGCTGGCGCCTGTGTCCCAATAATTGAAAGGGCAATCCTGTGCTGTCCCCTATGAACTGAATCCCCCGAGTGCATTAATGCACTCGGATCGAGAATTCTTGATTGGAAAATCGCCAAAAGTACGGGGAGGTTCGGGAGACTGTTTCCAAAATGTCAAAAGGGGGTTCCCTTAAACCCGATATGCGTATTTGCCGTTTGGAATCGCTGTAATTCCCGTGGATGAAATCTTTTTTTCTGTTTGGGATTACTCGGATCAGAGGATGCCCTTTTTTGCTTGCATCCATCGCTTCAATTAGCCGATCATTGCTCCATTCCCACCCGTTTCCTGCCTTGAGTGGGGACACAAGCACTCGTTTTCGATAATGCAGTAGACTCGTTTGTATGTTCGGTATCGGTTTCAAATTCCGTATCAAAGGAAAGCATATGCGAAAACAAATTATTGTTGTTGCAGCGGGAATAATTTTTGTCTTGGCGCTATCAGTAATCGCTTTTGCAGCCGAAAATCCATTTGTTGGAACTTGGAAAATGAATCCAGCAAAATCCAAGTTTAGCGGCCCAGCAACCAAAAGCTTCACTGCGAAAATGGAAGCTCAAGAAAACGGTATCAAGTGTGTGCAAGATGTTGTTGGTGCTGACGGAAAGGCGTTTCAACGCATTTGGGCTGCAAAATATGATGGCAAAGATTACCCAGTAACGGCCCCAGATGAAGATGCAATTTCTATAACAAAGCCTAACGCAAACACGACTATATGGCTGGTCAAAAAAGGCGGGAAAGAAGTGGGGAGTGGGAAAGGCGTTGTCTCCAAAGATGGAAAGACTTGGATTCTCACTGGTGGTGGAAAAGATGAAAAGGGACAGGCTATCACTTACACCATCCTAATGGAAAAACAGTGATCTGGAATTTTCCATTCTGACATTTCGTCATGAGGGCCACTCTCTTTGGAGTGGCCTTTTTTATCTTCAATGCACCACCCCTCGTCAACCCATGCCCATAGACCCGCTCCTTCGGCTTCTTCGCATGAACGTGCTAACGACGGCTACATAGGAAAAGTCATTGATATTTTAGAACTCGCCAAACAGGCCCACAGCTTGTATTTAAGGGAAAATGACCACGGGAGGCGGCGCATGCTCAATGCGCTACTTTCGAACTGCGCCTACAAGCGCGGAACTCTCATTCCCACCTACAATAAGCCGTTTGATTTACTTGTGAATGGGGCCAAAAAAGAGAATTGGCTGGGAGACAGGGATTCGAACCCCGATCAGATGGTCCAGAGCCACCCGTCTTACCATTAGACGATCTCCCAGTGTTGCGGTCATTTTAGGAAAACCCATAGCCAGATTCAAGGCTAAACGCAGAGCGCCACCAATTCCACTGTTATTCCGAGCAGCTGATAAGCTGGACGCGGAGTGCGCAGATCAATTCTATTCCGGCTTCCGGCTTCCGGCTTCTAGTTCCTTCTTTCCCTCTTGCCCGCCACTCCGGACAATCTTCGCCCACGCATCGCGCAAGGTCACGGTTCGGTTAAAAACCAGCGCCCCGGGCTTTGAGTCCGGATCCACGCAGAAATAGCCGAGCCGCTCAAACTGGTAGCTGTCCCCCGGCTTCGCTTCAGCAAGGCTGGGCTCCATCAAGCACGACTGAACAATGTCCAGCGCATGTGGATTCAGGAATTCCTTGAAATCATGGTCTTCCTGATCTCCGGGATTTTCTACAGAAAACAGGCGGTCGTAAAGGCGAACCTCGGCATTGAACGAATGACGCGCGGAAACCCAGTGCAGGGTTGCCTTGACTTTCGGGCTGTTGGCAGGCGTCCCAGTCAGCGAATCCGGATCGTAAGTGCAGTGAATCTCAACCACCTCCCCAGATGAATCCTTCACCACATTCTCGCATGTAATGAGATAGGCGTACCGCAGCCGAACAGTCCGGCCTGGGGCGAGCCTATAAAATTTCTTTGGGGGATCTTCGAGAAAATCGTCTCTCTCAATGTAAAGCTCCCGCAAAAACGGCACTTTGCGAACGCCGCCGGCAGAATCTTCCGGGTTGTTGATCGCCTCCAATTCTTCAACCCGCCCCTCCGGATAATTGTCTATTATCAGCCGCAACGGCTTCAAAACGCACATCGCACGCTGTGCGCGCAAATTGAGGTCTTCGCGCAGGGCATGCTCCAGCAGCGCCACGTCCACAACATTATCCCTTTTCGCCACGCCGACGCGATCGCAGAAGTTTCGTATGGATTTCGGCGTGTACCCGCGTCTGCGCAGTCCGCAAATTGTCGGCATGCGTGGGTCATCCCAACCTTGAACAAATCCTCCCCGGACTAGTTC
>JAHFUH010000242.1 GCA_023265215.1 Acidobacteriota bacterium | reverse complement strand
GTCGACGGGCGCCGCATGTACGAGATTGAATACCGCCCTAAGCAAGGCTTGAAGGATGTGAAGATCAATCTGTTCTTTGACCCGGACACCTTTCACCATGTGAGAACGGAGTATCGAGTCCGGATACAAGATGACATGTCGGCATCGCAGGGAGGTCCGGCTGCTACGGGGCAACAACCTTCGCGCACAGAAGCAATCTATTCAGGCGGTCGCGCACAGTCTTCTACGGGCAAGTTCGTACTTCGTGAGGGAGTGGCCGACTCTATTTACGAGCTGATCGAAAAATTCGACGATTTCAAGAAAGTCGGCGAGATGGTGCTGCCGCAAAGCTACACTATTGAATATTCTGTTGAAGGACAGGGGAGCACCTTTATTGCGAAATGGGATTTGAAGGCAGCCCAGTGGGATTTTGACAAAACTTACGATGATCGGATTTTCAAGGCGCAGAAATAACGCATCACTGCGAGCCTTCCCGGATATGCATGCGCACGGCTTCAGCGACATGGACCAATTGAATGTGGCTTTTGATGAAGTACATGGCGTACACGGTCTGGGGCGGCTCGCAGCCGATGATTGCCCACCACGTTGTTCTCATACGGCACACCTATGCCCAGGATGAACGAGCTGCCCATGAGTAGGATTCGCTTCTGCTTTGAAGCGAGCGGGATGACCTGCACCATCTATTCCGGAACCCGAGGGAATTCGTGAAGATGCGGTATTTCCGAGGACCCCACGCCGTCTCGACGGGGTGCTTTATGAACTATCTGATCTCGCACTAAATCACTTGCGTGTTGTTTGTCAGCGTTAAGTTTAGGAATCATACTCCTATGACCAAGACGATTCGCCCGGAAAAGTCTGGAAGATCCAATCGGGAGATTCTGGCATATCTCTCCATATGGGTGGTCGCGTTTGTGATGAGAGCGATTTACCTCTGGCATCTTGGGCACTCTCCGGCTTTCGATCTGCTTTTGGGTGACGCGGTGACTTACGACAAGTGGGCTAGCCAAATTGCCCAAGGCGATTGGCTTGGCCAAGGCGTGTTTTACCAGGCGCCACTGTATCCATACTTTCTGGGCGTGCTCTACTCCTTGTTCGGAAGGGACTTGTTGGCCGTGCGGCTTGTCCAGATTATTCTCGGCGCCAGTTCGTGCGTGCTGTTGGCGCGCGCAGGCCGCAGCTTTTTCAACCAGGCCAAAACAGGTATTTTAGCGGGCTTTCTTCTCGCTGTGTACCCGACGGCGATTTTTTTTGACTGCTCGATTCAGAAATCGGTGCTGGATTTGTTTTTCGTCTGCGCGCTGCTGGCGGTGCTGGGACGATCATTGGAACGTTCTCAGAATCAATGGTGGCTGGTGACGGGCCTCGTCCTGGGTCTGCTGGCCTTGACGCGTGAAAATGCGCTCATTTTCTTGCCAATCGTGTTGGCCTGGCTATTTGTTGCCTGGCGCGGCGAACGCTGGACCAGGCGACTGCAGTGGGCGGGGCTGGTTCTGCTCGGGCTGGCGGCCGTGCTATTGCCTGTCGGCGGCCGGAACCTGTGGGTGGGCGGTGAGTTTCATCTGACGACGGCACAGTTAGGGCCGAACTTCTACATGGGGAACAGCAGGGTCGCGACAGGTTTCTATAAGCCTTTACGGGAGGGGCGCGGCAACGCAATGTTTGAGCGTGACGACGCCACGACCCTGGCGGAACAGGCGACTGGAAGAAAACTCACGCCATCGGAAGTGTCGAACTACTGGACTGTTAAAACCTTGGATGATATTCGCGCGGATGTTTTCCGTTGGCTGCGGCTGGTTTGTCGAAAATGGCTGCTGGTCTGGAACATCAGTGAAGTGGGTGACAGCGACGATCAATACACGTATGGTGATTGGTCGCCATTGCTGCAGGCATTGAACCCCCTACTGCATTTTGGAATCCTCTGCCCATTGGTAGCGTTGGGAATCTGCCTGACCTGGAATCGGCGTGAGCGTGTATGGCTGCTCTTTGCAATGATTCTTGTATATGCAGGGAGTGTGGCGCTGTTTTATGTGTTCTCAAGATACCGGTTTCCGCTCGTGCCGATGCTGATCTTGTTTGCGGCTGCCGGGTTGATATCCCTGCGTGACGCGATCCGGGAAGCGCGATGGCGAGCACTCTGGGCAGGCGTGGCAACAGCCATTGTGGCCACGGCTGTCTGCACTCACGCCATGATGCCCGAGGCTGTCATCCGCGCGGCGACGCATAACAACTTGGGAAATGCTTTCATTCTGGAGGGTAGGACTCAAGATGCGATCGGGCAGTACGAGGAGGTCTTACGACTCAATCCGAATGATGTCAGTGCGCCCTTCAATCTGGCGGACGCTTTGCTGCGTGCGGGCCGGTTGGAGGAGGCCGTCGGACATTTTGAGCAGGCACTCCGCATCGACCCCAATGATTCGCACACGCACTACAACATGGGGGTCTCCTTGGTCAAACTGGGTCAGCCGAGGGAGGCGATTGGACACTTCGAGCAGGCCCTGCGAATCGAGCCTAATAATGCCGAGGCACACCAAATACTCGGAAGCGTGCTTTTCGATCAAGGCAAGGTGCAGGAGGCGATTGGGCATTGGGAGCAGGCGCTAAGGATTAAGCCCACGTTTGCCGAGGCGCATTACAATTTGGCAAATGCTCTCTTGCGAGGAGGCCGGCTCGAAGAAGCAATTGAACACTACGACCAGGCACTGCAGGCTAAGCCTGATTATGCCAAGGCGCACTACAACTTAGGTATTGCGCTGGAGCAAGAGGGCCGTGTGCAGGAGGCCATTGAACACTATGAGCAAGCCCTGTTGCTCAGGCCCGATTTCGTCGAGTTGAAGAAGAGCCTGGCCCAGCTCCGAGCGCGATTGCCGCGACCGCAGGGCGCTCGATGAAAGGTCGCTGGAACAGCGCTGTGTGCCCGTCTGGATTGCATGAATGCATCGCAGCAAAAAATCTGAGGTTCAAGCCTTCTTATGCCGTGGAATTCAAGATGAGGCGATCAGTTGCGTTGCTATAACCGTAGACATGGGCGTACACGTGGTCGTAGACGTGGACGACTTTTACCGGGAAGCCCGATTTACTGCTCGAGATCAGCAGATCTGAACTGATCAGGCCTTCGCCAGTGTGCGGAGTTTTCTTCGGTTCAGCTTAAAGGCGGCTGAGTTTTGCTACGGTAGTCACCCCTGGAGAGCCACTTCTCGATGAAGCAGTAAAGAATGATAAAAACGTAGCGGGATCCCATTTCCTTTATCTTCAGCTTGGATATCCCTTGTGTGCGATCCGCCCAATTATTCGGAACGACTGAGTAGGTATAACCGCGGACAATGGCCTTCAGTGGCAGTTCAACCGTCAGATTATAGTGATGGCTTATAAGCGGCTGTAAGCCTTGGATGACATGGCGGCGGTATAACTTAAAGGCGTTCGTGATATCGTTATAACGCAGCCCGAACAAGAGTCTGATAAAGCCATTCCCAATGCGGTTCAAGATCAGCTTTAATATTGGATAGCCGACGACCTTGGACTCTTTTGAAAACCGGGTTCCAAAGACACAATCGGTATTGTCGGACTGCATTGTCCTGAAAAAGCGAACCAAGTCGTTAGGATCGTCCGATCCGTCCGCCATATAAACAGCAACCGCATCCCCCGAAAAACAATCCAGGCCATGGCGAACCGCCAGACCCAAGCCGTTAGAATGTGGATTATTCAAATAACGGAAAGTCGGAATTCTCTTGGATAAATCCCGAAGCTCATCTTCGGTCCGATCGGTGGAGTGGTCGTTGACTACAAGGATTTCGTGCTCTATGCCTTGCCGGTCGAGCTCGGCAAAAAGCGCTCCTGCAGTCGAAATAATGGATTCAGCTTCGTTGTGTGCGGGTATGACGACGGAAAGCTTCACGATCTTGGCCACCGTGACCTGAAAGTTGCGGCTTCAATAATCTGCTCCAGTATTCTATCCAGCGAGTAGGTATAGTTCCAGGAAGGATAGTGGTGCATGAACTTGCTTATATCCGATATCCACCAGATGTGATCACCTGAGCGCGTCTGGTCTGTAATGGAGTGCCTGACTCTCAGTTTAGATAGCGATTCAATCCTGTTTATCGCTTCCAAAATGGAGCAGTTGCTGTGTCTCGATCCCCCGATATTGTAGACTTCTCCGGGCCGGGGATTCCCGAAAAAATGCCAGAAGGCGCGGACCAGATCCTCAGAATGCATGTTATCACGGACCTGTTTGCCTCCATATCCGTAGACTACATAAGGATGTCCCGTCACCGCACATTTGACAAGGTAGGCGAGAAACCCGTGCAACTCCGTCCCGGCGTGAGCGGGACCGGTCAGGCAGCCTCCGCGAAACACTCCAGTTTTTAAGCCGAAATATCGGCCATACTCCTGGGTCATGATATCGGCGCCGACTTTACTTGCGCCGAATACGCTATGCTTGGTCTGATCGATCCCCATCGATTCGTCAATTCCTCGTGCGGCGTAGGGATGGCTAGGATGGAGTTCCCACCTGGTTTCCTGCTCAACAAGCGGCAAAAAGTTTGGTGCATCCCCATACACCTTGTTGGTCGAAACGAAAATAAAGACAGCTTCCGGCGCAAAGCGACGTGTGGCTTCCAGCAGCACCACAGTCCCGTAAGCATTGACCATAAAGTCTGTGATCGGTTCACGCGCCGACCAGTCGTGGCTCGGCTGCGAGGCGCAATGTACCAAAAGAGCAATGCCGCGTTCCTGCCGAAAGAGGTTGAATATCGACTCCTGATCCCGTATATCCAGGTCAAAGTGCCGATAGCGGCTCAGCGATTTTGTCAATTCTGCGGACATCCAGCGCGTGGATCCATCGATGCCGAAAAAGTATTCGCGAAGATTGTTATCGATACCGATAACATCCATCCCCTGTTCGTGAAGAAAGCGGACAGTTTCGCTTCCGACCAATCCTGCAGCCCCTGTTACAATGGCGGTTGTCATATTCACTCGGTTCTAATCCTGCCCATAAAATCTCTTGGGACCGCGGCCATCGGCCCCTCTATTCGACCGGCCCTCAGGTCACGACTGGAGTTTGCGAGCTCAGCGTCTGGCAGAACAGCGGTTTCAAGACCTGCTCGTGGGCTCGGATCCAAACTGCACATTCGGATAAGATGTTCACAATGCTCTTGCGAGGAATCCAATCATACCACTCAGAAACGTTGCTATGATCCGTCAGATAGAGTGGAATGTCGTACGGCGCCGTTTCCCCTGTACCCTCGACCGGCACTTCTCTGCCGGTAATGTTGCGACAGGCGTCGGTCATTTCAACCATCGAAACTGAAATTGCCCTGCCTCCGCCAACATTAAAAATCTGGCCTTCCCACTTCCGGCCGTGTGCGACTTGTTTCTGGACAAGGTTCACAAGGTCCGCCGGGTGCAAAAGATCGCGAACCTGCTTGCCTGTTCCTCCGAATCCCGTATATTTCAGCGGAATGCCAAAGTGATGGCAGGCAATCCACATTGTAAAGACTCCCTGATCAGCCTTGCCGAACTGGCCGGGTCCGGCAATAACACCGCAGCGATTGATCAAGGCCTCCAAGCCGTAACTCTCGACATACTCCTGGATCAGCATCTCGGATGCCAGCTTCGTCGTTCCATAAAACGAGCGAGCCTTGTTGGTGGGAAAGTCCTCGCGGATTCCTTCCGCTGAGATTCCAGGCAGTGTTTGTTCCCGGGCAATCTCGAACCGGCTTGGTGTTTCCTCCAGCTTAATCTCGCGCAGTGAGGCAATGGAATAAACGCGAGACGTCGAAAGGAAAAGGAAACGAGCGGCTCTTTTCCGTGCAAATTCCAGGCAATGAACTGTGCCTCCAAGATTGGTGGCAATGACATAGGCTGGGGAGCCTGTATGGCCTGCGGCGACGCTCGGCTCCGCTGAGGCTTCGATCATCAAATCGTAGTTATGAGATAATGCATCAAGGTCGCCGGCTAAACGAATATCTCCATGGACAAACTCGATTCCAGCGGCGCGCAAAGCGGAAAGATTGAATTCGGAGCCCCGGCGTTTGAGATTGTCAAGCACGGTTACCTGGATTCCTCTCAAGTCCGCGAATGTCAGAGCGATCCTGGACCCGATAAATCCTGCTCCGCCTGTAATCAAAATGCGCATCGAACACTCCAGTGTGCCGGTTTGCAGCAACCCCACATTCCGGATTGCGAAATAAATCTGGATTCCGAGATCGTTCGACTTCGGAATCCAGAATAGTTAGCGGCGGCCAACACCGTGACCTGATTGCGCTCCGCAGGCACTGGTCCAAACACAAACGGCAGCGGGCTCCAGTGGTTCGTATAGAATCCTGCGCCGCATTCCGCTCGCATCGTGGTCAGCCGGCTGCAGACTGGCACTTGATAAGTTTCGTCCATCGTCTCGAAGCGTGGTCGGGTTCCGGCGCACTGGTTTTTTTATGGCTACAGCTTCTCGTTTTTCCTTTCGCATATGACTTGTTCTATCATACCCGCCCCTTGCGCTTCCAGTTCGATTCGCGGCGACGATAACCAGCTTCGCGGGGATCTCTCACCGGAATATCGAGCATCTCATCAATTCCGCATTGTTGTCAGTGCGGTGCCGATGGTAATTGAAAACGGAATGGCCGTCCCGCGCCCATGTGGACGCGTTCCTTGAGAGGATTCGGAAAAGCTTGGTTACTTTCGGCCCACGATGAGAAACTGGCGGCCGAAAAACCGCCACAAAAAAGGCAAGGCTAAATACAGTTTCACGAAAATGAGAGGGTACCGCCGCCCGGCCGACATAGTGTATGGCAGGAAGCGGCCCAGGCAGAGATCGATCGAGAATCCGGAGGCGCGCAAAGCCTCGGATATGGAATTCTCTGTCAACGGAATTTGATGGTCCCAGAAATCCCAGTAAAGCCCTCCAAGATGTTTGATATTGGGTCCCAGCGCGATAAATCGGCCTCCCGGTTTAAGGCAACGGTGTGCCTCGCTCAGAACTCTTGCTAAGCAGACTTTCTCCGGCAAGTGTTCGAGGAAGTTGCTGGTGAAGACAACATCCAGCGATTGTTCTCCGATACCAATCCAGGATTCAGAGTTGTCCTGGAGAAAAAACTGCACATTGGCCGCTAATTTTTTTCCGACTACGGGATTCATGTCGATTGCGAGGCGTACCTTCGCCTGAACCGCATTTATGAACTCCCCATATCCGCAGCCGAGGTCGAGCACAGCGGCATCGGGAGCAATAAAGCGGGAGAAGAAGCGTGAGACGAGGATGCCCCACACGGCACGACGGTAATCCGCATTCGCGTCAAACCGGTTTGTGTAAAGTCGCTGCAGATCAATATGTGCCGGAGTTGGCATAATCCCAGTCCATCCTTCATTACAAGGCCCCAATACTACTACGTTAGGTGGGGTTAAAGGCCAATAAAAATCAGCCAGAAAAGGAGACCCAATTTCTGATCTTGAAAGCCGCAAATTATCTGATGGATATGCGTGGTTATTGTGTTTTTCAAGATTCAGCCTTATTGTAACCTAACGTAGTAGTACCGTTTGCACTCCTGTGTCTCCCGGATGTTGCATTTCCTGCGCTAATCTGCAAGAATGCTGCCACCTGGTTTATCTTGCAGAAAAACAGACATGTCACGGATAAAGGGTCTATCCACATACGAGCGCGCGGCCCAGGGCGCAGCAGGCGTAGTTGATAGTACGTTGAGGTGCCCGGGGGAGCGCAGCATTGCAGACATGTCCGGATTCGCCACCCCAGTAGAAACCTCGTGAGAAATGCAAGTCAGCCACAGCATACGGGGTGCAATCAGATGAATGACCGATATCGGATACTCCTGGTTAGGCCTTATCGAAACCTGAATACAGAGACTCTAATGGCTCCCCTGGGGTTGATGTATTTGGCAGCCT
>JAHFUH010000762.1 GCA_023265215.1 Acidobacteriota bacterium | reverse complement strand
CCTACAGCCCGTGTTGAAGCAGATATCCGAGGAACGCGGCGGGGAATTATCCGACGAGGATTTGGTGCGCGCCTATGACGCGGCGCTGTTGCAAACCTCCGGGCCATTCGAGTTCAAGGCCCTGCGCGTGGATTCGGATGAGATGAATCCGGACGAGAAGCAGTTTTCGTTCGACATACGCTATCAGGGAAAAGAGCAAACCGTCAGGGGAAACGGCACCGGTCCCATCGACGCCTGTATGCACGCGGTGGAAGGCATCGGCCTGTATTTTCATTTGATCGAATACGCCCAGCAGGCTGTGGATATCGAACATTTGGATTTCGCGGCCTATGCCCTGTCGGAGATCAAGCTGCAAAAAAAGCCGGTTCCAAACTCCGGGCCTCAGGGTCCCGTTGCGATTGGAAGAGGCAAGGACAAGGACACAATCAAGGCCAATGTCAAGGCCCTGTTTAACGGAATGAATTTGCTGTTGGCAAAGACTTAGAAAGCCATTTTATTTCCCGGCTTGTGGAAAAACCGCAAGTCGGGAAAGGTGCTGAACGCCGCAATAATCAGCAATAATCATCAATTGTGTCGCCACCTTTCCATTCAAGCCCCTGCGCAAGGCAAAACGCCTTCTCTGCCCCAGCTCTCTCAAAGAAGGTCCCGTTGCTTTCATGCACATAAAGGCCATCTTCAAAGGTGACTTTTGCAAATGACCATGGCTTTATGTCCTTCGATTCACATATCACATAGATTGCTTGACCATCATCAATTACTGCCCATTCTGAAACCGTATGTGTTGAAAAGTTGTTGTGCGAGAATATAGCGTGTGCCATCAACTTTGATGCATACGCAACAATCGGCTCATCTTCAGCTTTTTGTGGGCAGCAGGGAAATTCGGTCGGGACACGCCATTTGCGTTGGACGGCGCCTGGCGTTATTGCCACGACCAAATTATGCGTTTCGAGAACAGGATTTGGAGAAACGATGGGTTTGAATATCCATTCTCCTATGGAACCACCACTTATGGCAGGTTTATCGCTTTTTGCCCATAGATGCATACGCTCCCGACAAGCCTGCGCCTCTTGGAGGCTGACTGTTCGCATCCATTCAAAATTGCGCTCGAGCGTACTATGACGCAATGCCGAAGGATTTTCGAGAAAAGCCTCAATGCTGCCACAAATAAATTCAATCCGTTTCACCGTGATGGGATTGAGCAGCGCATTTTCTAGCCGTGTCAACCATCGCAGGTTTTCGGGCCGGTTGTTTCTTCGGTTTGTGTCGATATGATCAACGACATGCTCTGGTGTTGGCGGCTCGCCATGGAATGCGGTTGCCACGATCCTGTGGATGCGCGCTTGGGAAATGTACATGTAGCCGTTATGACTATTGGGATTGCCAAAAGTCCATTGAATATCGGTCGAGCGTAGGCGCTTGCCTGTACGGGGATGGCGCAAGACCGCTCCGTTATCCCGAACCGAATATTGCTCATCATCATAAATACAATCCACCTCACGGTGGCAATCATGCGCACTGATTTCTGCCATGGCCGACACCTCAGGCGATTACAGATGGGACTGGATATTTCTTAAGCAGTTCTTCGTCGCTATATTTTCTCATCCATCCCGAATAACGGGTTTCATCAATCCTTGGTGTGCCATAGCCTGAGTTGGCGGCAATGCGTGGAAGATGGATGACGTATTTACTGTCTCTAAGGCGTTCTTTACCATCAGTATGACGTCCTACATCAACGGTCAATAAAACACCATCGTCTTTGTGCTCTATGTTCACATCCATTTCCAATTTTATTGTGGAAGCAAGGTCTTTGCTGAACATACTCAGTCGCTGATGCAGGCGCTGTTTAGCAACTAGGACGGAATAAATTACTTCGGCCAGTACGTGACTTGGTGGTAAATCTGGCGGTAAATCTTGAAGACTTTTGAGGCGCTGGTCTATAGAGTGTATGGATAGCTGGAGTGGGATCAATTCCGCTCCAGCCATATTGTCGATTGGGTATTCTTTATCCGCCAGCATGGCGATGCGGGATTTATGGCCGAAGAACGCCGCTACGATTTCGTGGGCATGTCCCGACTTTAGTTTGATGTCATAATTGTCGCTGAGATGGGAACGCAGAGAATCTGCGCAAAGTTTGGTGCTATGGCTTTTCATGATCAACCTTTCGTTAAAAGCTGGACTTGTAGTTGCCGAAAGAGTTTAAAGACAACCATGCCAGCGAGTTTAACGTAGGTTGGTCGTATGCTATCGGTAGAGTTACCGCCTCGCGTTTCGGTCTCTTTCAACCTAGGCGCTTGATTCCTATTTGAAAGGATAGGACAGAATAAGGCCTAAGTCAAGGCCCTGTTCAACGGCATGAATTTGCTGTTGGAAAAATCCTGATCGCGTCGTCGGTCCCCCGATCCCTTCGGTTGGGGCCGGGAATGGGGGTGAACAGTTCTGGAGTCGAGGGGTTGAGTGGGATCGGCACGTTTGACGGAGGCAACTAGGGGAAAAAGGCCATCGGTTTGGTTATGCTTATGAGGCGATGCCACTCTTTCGGTCTTTGGAAATCAGCCATTGGAAACGTTCTTGTAAACAAGGAGCTCAAATGAATTCCTGCTTGAAAATCTTCCTTTTGCTCGGTGTCGCGGCCTTGGCCTACACCGCCACGA
>JAHFUH010000241.1 GCA_023265215.1 Acidobacteriota bacterium | reverse complement strand
CGAATAAGCCAGGATTTTTGCCGTCAGCCAGGCATCGGTCTCCGCCGAGGCAGATCTGCCGACCGGTCCCGCAGCCACTGAAGCATCTCCGCCGAGGGTGAACTGGCTGTCGAGCAGGCTCTCAAGTCCGGAAACATTCATGATGACCAGCACCAGATCCGTTGCCTGAGCGCCAATCTGCAGGCCAAAACTTGCTCCGCCTAACATCATCATAGATGGAGCGCTCCAGGGGCCGCTTCCATTATCAGTTCTGCAGGACATCACGCCCTTGCCGTAGTTGCCTCCGAATATGAAAGCCAGCTTTTTCACACTGGGAATGACGGCAACACAGGAGCATTTGTCCAGGAGATCTTTCGGGATACCCTTATCCGGCGTCTCGGCGATTTCCTTCAGAACAACCGCGGCGCGAACGACGCGGTCGTTTACGTCTGCGGCAAACAATGAGGAAGAGCAAAACAGAGCTATTAATGCAAAAGATATTCTTTTCACAAGGCCTCCGAAAACATGCGATCCGAAATTGTGGATCTACATGTTTAGATTAACACAGGAAGGGACGCTGAATACGCAGAAAAACGTGGAGTGATTTTCACATTTTTCCACGTGCTTCCGCCCTGGCCACGCAGGCCGAGTTCCGATTTTCAGCGATTATTAGAGCTTTTGCAGGATGGGCGGGATCAGGATGAAGCCCGGCAATTATCTTTCATGCGCGGCTTGAAGGAGAAAAATTCGGAAACATTCTCGTGCACCAACTGAGGGAAGGTTTTGTCGAGATAGGAACGAATCGAGACGTAACACTGGTCGCAGGTGTTGTTGCGGGTAAATTCCTCAACCATCCGGGCCTGTTCGTGCAGGCCGTAGCGCTTAAACTGCATCGAGCATGGTTGCAGAGCTCCGTCGCTGGTTACGACAAGCCAGCGGAGTCCGGCTTTGCATGCAGGGATCCCGCCGCTGGAGAAGTACCGGATGGTAGCGTCCAAGGTCGATACGTTATTCGTGATCCAGTGGGAACCATTCATGCGTTTCTTGATTTTGCTCAAGCCCTCATTCAAAACGGAAAGCTGTTCGCTGGTATTCAGGAAATAATCGCGGCAGCCGGTGCGCCTGGGTGAGTAAGCGCTGAAATTAATATTCACCCCCCATTCCGCTGCTTTGTCTGCTACGGCATTCACTTCGGCAACATTCGCCGAGGTGATGCAGTTGTTCATGACGATGTCGTCATATCCCAGCGCTGCGACTTTTGGAACAATCTGGCTCAGATGGCGGTAAAGACCGGGAAGTCCGCGGAATTCATCGTGGCGCTCGTCGGGGAAGTCCAGGCTGACGCAAAATTCGTCGGCGCCGGCCTGTTTCAATTGAAGATAACGCTCCTCCGTCATCAGCGACCAGTTGGATACAAGGATAATGTACGGGACTCCGGAATCGGATTTTATATTCCGAATGATTTCATCCAAATCCTTGCGCATCAACGGTTCTCCGCCCGAGACCTGGACAACGCACGGATGAAGCACTTTCATGTACTTTTTATAGTCCGCCGGTTTTAGAACTTTTGAATCGTCGCGGGGGCCGCCATGATCGCAGTGTTTGCAGTAGCAGGTGCAGGAGT
The DNA here is from genome assembly GCA_023265215.1 of Acidobacteriota bacterium. Taxonomy (GTDB): domain Bacteria; phylum Acidobacteriota; class UBA6911; order UBA6911; family UBA6911; genus UBA6911. Next base: position 6,295 of record JAHFUH010000241.1, on the reverse strand, counting down.
CCGTTACTTCAAAGGAAACGACGATAGGACGATCGGTGAACCAGTTCAATGATCCCTGGGCTATAATTTTAATCGATTCTCCCAAGGGAACCCTGCGCATAATCCTATCCTCCTATCCGAGAACATCGGCAAAAAAGTGCCAGTATGACCAGTATCAAAAAAGCGATCCTACCAGCACTGAGCATGAAATGCAAGCTCCTGGTCATTCGGGGGGTGCAAACGGAAGTGCGAGTCAAAAGGCAAAAAGAACAGCGACTGGGAGCGCCGGCGTCCTCGCCGGCACATATTCACGACTACCAGATATTTTTGCCAAAAACCCTACAGGTCGCTGCAGCTCCTTGATTAATTCGGAAATTCCCGATGTGCGCACCTGCCTGCCGGCGAGGACGCCGGCGCTCCCAGGGCATAAGCCGATCAGGTTTTGACTCCCACTTCCGTTTGCACCCGTCAATCCAAAGCGTGGCGTTCAGAGTTATCGGTAACATAAAGAATTGGCTATTTGTGATTGGCGAATGGTGATTTGTCATTTTTCCTGTCCAGTAAATACCAATAACCAATGACCAATGATTTTAGGTGAAATCCGACGGCCCGGTCTTGAAAATTTAACTTCCAAGATCCTGCGCTGTCTGGTTAAGCACTGCTGGAAATTATATTATTGAGCCAGAAGCCTCCTTTGTTGGAAATCGAGGTGAAATGTTCCTGATTTTTTTTATTGGGTTTTTTGTCGGCGGCGCGGGATCGATGCTGGGTATCGGCGGCGGCGTGCTTCTAATCCCGCTGCTGACTTCGATTTTGGGAGTGCCGATCAAAAATGCCATTGGGGCAGGGATCATCAGTGTAATTGCGACTTCCAGCGCCGCCGGTGCGGTCTATATCGGCCGAGGACTCGTTCACAGCCGGCTGGCAATGGTGCTTGAGGTTGCTACGACCGGCGGCGCCCTGGCGGGCGGCATAACTGCAGTTTTTATCAGCCCTCGGCTGCTTGCCGCTTTTTTCGGGCTTGTTTTGATTTATGTAGCCTTCAGCATGCGCAAGCTTCCCAAAGAAGACCGATGGGTTGAGCATACCGGTCTTCTGGACACTTCCTATCTGGATCCGCGCTCCGGAAACACGGTCGAATATGGAATAAGAAAATTAGGCAAGGGGATGGGCGCAAGCTTTCTGGCAGGAAATGTCTCGGGACTTTTGGGAATAGGCGGCGGAATTATAAAAGTCCCGATCATGAGCCTTGTGATGGGTGTTCCGCTGAGAGCCTCCATTGCAACCAGCAATTTCATGATTGGGGTCACAGCGGCGACAAGCGCGGTCATTTATTACCAGCACGGTTACATTGATCCGGCGATCACGGTACCGGCAGCTCTTGGGGTGTTGCTGGGGGCGCAGGTTGGATCGCGCATAGGGGGCCGGTTGAGGAGCCAAAAACTGAAACAGGCATTTCAGCTGCTTCTTTTTGCTTTTTCTATCCAGATGTTTGTCCAGGCGCTGCGAGGCATAATTTGAATGAACAACTCCCCAAGCCGATAGCAGAGTTGTCCGTTGAATCTGAAAAGGGCTCTGAGGCGGCTGGAATCCGCGAATTAGGTTTGGAGGAGAAATCAACGCTGGAAGGCGATGCTGCTGTGGCCCAAGCGATTGCCGAGGGTGTGCCGGGGCTGGACGATGAAACGGAGAGCCGTGATGAACTCGACAAAGTCGTCCGCAACATGCTGCTGGCAGGGTTGGCGATCAGCACGATCCTCATCATTGCCGGTCTTCTCCTGAGCAGCATTTTTCATCGCCCGCTGCCTTCTGTCGCATCCGGCGGGCATCAGTTGTTCCGGAAGCTGAAAGCCGGTGCCCCTTCCGGTTTCCTGGATCTCGGGATTCTGGTTCTGATTGCCACCCCCATCCTTCGCGTTTTTGGATCGCTGGCCGAATTTATTTACAGGCGCGATTGGCTTTACGCGGCAATTACATCCACAGTGTTGTTGATACTGGCGATCAGCGTTCTGGCGGGTAGAGGGTAGCGTATTATTTTCAGGAGGCGTGCATGGAAAATCAAAGACGTCAACGCGAGCTCGAAATATTTTATGAAATCAGCCATGCGATTAACGCCAGCTTGAGCCAGCAGGATGTTCTTGATGTCATGCTGAATCGCATTGTCACGGTGTTGGGATTCAAGGCAGCAACCATCAGGCTTTTGAATCAGGAACAGCAAACACTCGAATTGAAAGCCTGCCACGGTTTGAGCGAAGCATATCTATCCAAAGGCGTTGTTCAACTCGACAAGAGCGGCATCGACAGAACTGTCCTTACGGGTCAGATTGTTGTGATGCAGGATGTGAGGCAATGCGCCGGATTTCAATATTCCCAGGCTGCCGAAAAAGAAGGGCTGGCCAGTCTGTTGGCTGTGCCGCTGATGTCCGGCGGAAATGCAGTCGGAGTTTTGCATCTGTACAGCGCCGAGGACCACGATTTTACGCCCGAGGAGCGGGCCTTTATCTCCGGCATCGCAGGCCTTGGAGCTCAGGCTATTCGGCGTACTCACTGCTTTGAAGCATTCAACCGGATTGTCCACCTGATCAACTCCAGCCTGGAGCTTAAACAGGTGCTCAAAACTCTTCTCCAGGAATCGGTCAAAGAATTGAGTTTCAGGGCCGGCGTCATCCGGCTGATTGAAACTAAAAAACAGATACTCAGCCTGGCTGCCGCATACGGCCTGAGCGATTCCTATTTGAAAAAGGGAGAGGTGAATTTGGCTTCGAGCCCAATTGATCGCCGGGTGCTGAACCACGGCCGGCCGGTAACAATATCGGATATAACAAAAGAGGAAGGACTCCAATACGCGGAGGAAGCGTTTCGCGAGGGTATTCGCTCCGTGCTGGCACTACCGCTTCGGCTGAAAGATGTCGTAATAGGAGTGATGCGCCTGTATTCCGGGCAGGCCAGACAATTTGCTCCCGAGGAGATCAATCTGGCGGATGTAGTCGCTGATCTGGGCGCAGTTGCGATAGAAAATGCGAGAATGCATCAGATGCTCAAGGATCGGCTGGAAGCTTTGAAAGAGGATGTTGACGGCTGGTATCGTTTCCTGTCTCTCGGATAAAGTGGACGCTTCCGTGAAGCTCAACAATTGAATCGATAGTGCTTTGAACAGCAGAATATCAAACAAGAAATATTGAATTTCAAAGCGCCTGGCTTCGAAATTCCTTGTACGATATTCTAAATTTTAAGTAATTTTTGCTTACTAATCAGTTCATTAGTAAGCAGACATTAATAGCTCCAGATATTTTTTCTGTTTCGCCCCAAAGTAGACGCGGCGTCTCGCCGCGTGCCTTAGCTCTTCTATCGGGCAAGTCGAACGCGGCGAGACGCCGCGTCTACCTTAAAGATTATGTCGTCTTACAATGAACTCATCTGAGCGCGACCGATTTCAAGATGACGCCTTCTGCCGCTTTGAACCTGCCCGCAATTTGACGGAACGCTCTCTGCGCTCACAATATTCCTTCAGTTCCATCAATACGCCGTTCCATCCTTGATCCAGGAAAGCGAAAGCTTCTTTGTCCGAGATCGAGTCGTCGTTGTCGACCATCATGACTTCAGTCATCGCGGCTTTGGATCGGATTGAATAGCTGAGCGTATGCTTGGGATCTCCGCTTTGAGTGCCGCAGCCGTCATCAGTCCAGACCATCTCCAAAGATGTGTTTGGCGCAACCTTTGTAAAAGTCGCCCTCCCTTTCCGGCTTAATTTCCCTGTTCGCCAGTGAGCTACCAATTCACCCCCTTCACGGGGATTGCAGGACACCCGGTCACAAAACCAGCGCACTAGCTCTTTGGGGTCGGTAAGAGCCTTGAAGATGACCTCGGCCGAAGCCTTGATCCAGACTCTCTTTTCAATTTTGCCGTCGGGAGAATCACTTTTTTTCGTCCCATCGTTAAATCTGCTGCCTGTCACCGGAATTCTCCTCGCCCGCAATTCCGAGCGTCTCAGCTCGGAAATTCAATCCTAACAGAATAGCCGTCAGCACGGCTACACCGGGTATGTACAACGAAAAGTCTGTAATTTCCTGCAAGGCTATGGCCGTCAGAGCGCCGAGTGAAGCCAGCCCTATGCCCCGTACAAGCGGATCTTTCGCTCTCCGGACGTTGCGGACAGCGGCCCGCCAGGATGCCGCAAAAGCCCATAAAGCCAAGGCAAGCCCTATAATGCCGATTTCTATAAGAGCCTGGAGATAATCGTTGTGGGCATATTTTGCCGGCGTGTCCGGCTCCATCCTCTCGTAAGCAGGAAACAACCATTGAAAGGTACCCAAGCCATCACCGAAAATCAAGCGCCCGGGGACCATCTTCCACGCATCGCGCCAGATCGGGATTCGGTCCTTTTCCAGATTTACGGCTTGCGTGATGTCTTCATAACGAACAAGCACTGCATCCAATCCGGCATATGCTGCCATCCCAAGAATGATGCAGATTAAGATCGCCCCCAATATTTTCGTCCGTTTAGTCTCCTGGGAAAATCTCCCGGAAACAATCATGACGCAAATGCACCCGACTAAAGCCAAAATGCCCATTCGAGACATGGAGAATATAAGGGCAAGTCCCATCAGCGCCGGCCATAGCATTATCCATGCGAGTTTCGCGGATCCTGGAGCGCTGATTACGCGGCGAAAGGTCAAATTCTGTCCTCTCAAGATGTGCAGGGACCGGTAATACAGGAATCCGACACCAAGGCACATGCTGAGATTCAGCAACAGCGCATAGTGATTCCGATTTATAAAGGTTCCATGGGCGACGCCCGCGGCCACCGGATAATCCCAAACGAAATTGTAGCCGCCTAAATACTGGACAAGTCCGTAGACGGCTTCAAATACGCCCAGGGCCAAAACGCAGCAGATCAGCATTTTCGCCCGGGTCCGGGTGCGGAGACCCGTTGCAACCAGCAGCATAAGGCAAACACAGGCGGAAAGAAGCAGCATGTACAGCGCAGTGGAATTGTCATATATAGTATGAGGAAGTGAACCTGTCCTGGTTTTGATAAGCCGCTGGAGCCCGACATAAAATACCAGAAGAACAAAAGGCGCGAATGACCAGAATCGGCCAAGTTGCACTCTCCCTCGCCATGCGTCCACGATAAATCTAATGAAAAGGAGTCCGATTGCCGCCAAAGATATCAAGGCCATTGCCCAGGACTCGTTGGCTCCCCAGGCCAGGGCGGCAAAAAATATTATCGGGATCAAACCAATATCAGTGAACATTTTCTGGTTCAGGTTTCTTTCCTGGCTGGCTTAGAGCCTGCGAGAGGATCGCAATCTCATCCAGCCACAAGGATCCATTTATCCTGTTGTCGATTTTTATGGATTTATTTCGCATCAAGGACAGCCGCACCGCCTTGCACCCTTCTTTAGCGATAAACGGAAGCGAAAGCTTGATCCACGAAGTAGTCGAAGGGAAAAAACTGCTTTGAGCCGAAGCGCAGCCTGGCTCCGGATATCCTTGAATGAGCAAATACGGCATTTGATCTGTTGTGAGATCTTTTGTCTTTATATAGAAGTCCAGCACATAATCGCCGGGCGACATTATCGGTACGATCTGGTAAAGATTTTCGCCGGAGATATTGGCGTTCCCGAAGTCCGCTCGCAGGCTCTTAAGCCCGGCCATCCTGTTTTCAATGTCTATTTGGAATTTGAGCTCCGGAAGGTCCCGATAGCGCCAATCCAGGCCGCCCTGCAAAATCTCATTTTCGAATGAGCCATTCCAGACAAGGTTCTGCCCGGCGTCCGCGCCTTTCCATCGATTATCGCTCAAGCCGGATCCTGTTTTCCGGAGAATGCCGTCCCAGACCTGCAAAGCTTCATTCACACGGCTTTTTGCAAGCAGATGATAAATGTAGTTGAAAGCGAATGACGGTTTTATTGCGTAATCCTGAGGGATTTCGTTTTTGAGGCAGCGCTGCCAGACAGGAAAGGCGAGATCGAGTTCATCTTTGCTGACCAGGCAATCCAGGTAATCCATGTTTGCCGGAAGGGTATCGGGAACGAGCTTCTGTAATATTTGCCTGGGGTCTGGATCTATTTTCCATGCAAGCTCGGCTGCTATCCGCATTTTCGTGACATCATATTGGCAGGCTATTTTGAAGCATTCATACATTTTGGGCAGGTTTCCCCGGCGAAGGAAAAAATTTCCCGCCTGCCATCGAATTAAGGGCGAATATGGTTGGACTTCAAACGCCTTTCCCAAAGCAGCCTCTGCTTCAGCGGTCTTTCCAATGCGTTCGTAAATATCTGCCAAGTCCACCCACGCCTGTCCTATCCTGGGA
>JAHFUH010000761.1 GCA_023265215.1 Acidobacteriota bacterium | reverse complement strand
GGAGCGGCTGGAAGCGGCAGTGCTGAAGCCAACCGCAGAGAAACAGACTCCCGCGGTTCCAGAACCAAAGCCGGCTGCTCCACCCGAACCGGTGAAACCTGAAATCACCGAAGAGGAACTGATTGCAATCTCGGCTGCGTTGGGCGCATACCTGGGATTCAGAGTTCATATCAAACAGATCCGGCTGCTCAGCTCAACGGCATGGGCGCAAGAGGGACGCGTTTCGATTCAAGCGTCCCACAGACTGCACAACTAGGAGGCGCAGTGAGACTGAACATTACAATTGACGGAAAAGCTTATGAAGTGGATGTCGAAGCCGTTGAACCGGAGGCGTCCGTTCCGCAAACATACGCCTTCCCGATAGGCCCCGCTCCGGTGCGCCTCCCCGCCGCAGCACCACCCGCCACTGCTCCAACTGCGAGCGAAAATAAACAGGCAGACGAAAAGAAAGTATGTCGAAGCCCAGTCTCCGGAATCGTGATCCGGGTGGCGGCGCAGGTAGGACAGAGCCTGCAACCAGGGGATGTGATGCTGGTACTCGAAGCGATGAAGATGGAGACGAACATTACAGCCCCCGCGCCCGGCAAAATCGCGGCAATTCCAGTCAACGCGGGAGACAGTGTTCAATCCGGCCAGGTTGTCGTGGAATTCGAATAATTACCCAACCCCTGACGTACCCTGACAAAAAGCAAAACGTCACGAATTGCACTGTTTTTCATTCCATGGAATCCGTGCAATCCGTGGCGTTTTTGAAAGCCGCCGCGCCCCAAAACTCTTACGGCTTCACAGCGGCCTTGATGCTGTCGATATCCTTTGCAGCCTGATCCATCACTTTTGTCACATACTCAAAGTTGTGAGCGCCGCGAGAGCCGTCTCTTGTCAGCAGCGAAAGATTGGTTCTCGTCGTGTCGAGCTTCGCCTTTAAATCGCCACTCGAAATCGCGGGATTCGTCCTACTCGCGCTGGAGATTGCTTTGAGGTCGGACTGCAAACCATCCATGCGTTTTGCGAATGCATTTTGCCATCCCTGCAAGGCGGCCGCACAATTTTTCTTGTCCAAATTCTTGTGGCAGGCAGTGCAGGAATCCGCGCGATTTGCCGCCAGATCCGGGGCATCGGGCCGGATGACCTTCATCAGGTGGTTTGCCTCTGTCATGTGACATTGGACGCACTCCAGCCCGGAATGAAAGCTCTTGGTCTCATCAACGCCTTTGGCGCCTGTCCCTTTGAGCGTCCCCCCTTGCGTATGGCAAGAAGAGCAGAGCTTGTCGGGACTCATGACCAGCTGATGCGGATAAGGAGTATTGTGCGAATCATGGCAGGCAACACACGAGATTGAGTTGAAACTTGCCTTTTTCGAAAGATCCAGAGTTTTGCCTTGCTGCTTCGCTTGAAAACCCTCAGCAGAGTGGCAGCTGTAGCAATCGGCCGAAGAGTTGTTTATAACACGGCTCAGCGCCTGCCCGTGACGGGAAGCCTGCCACATATTGTAATTGCGCAGGTGATTCACCGCGACACTGGAATCCGGCGGAGTTTTGGTTCGGTCAACGGGAGTCAACTGGATTCCGGGAACCGCAGACAATTTCATGCCGGGGCGGAAACCAACGACCCATTTGGTTCCGCTCGACATCAGGTTGCCGCCGGTCTGCACATCGTTGCCGCCATGACATTGCCCGCACACATCGGAATCTTTGATGGAAACGATTTTGCTCTTGTCCCCCTTGTTCAGCACGTGTTCGCGTCCTGGTCCGTGGCACGCCTCGCATCCAATTCCGGCTTCGCCCCACGTGAGATTGGGAGTGTTCATGTTCGTCGTGTGGCAACCTGCGCACATGATGGACCAGTCCAGGCTGAAGTTTGAAGGCTTGTAGGCTTTCGCCTCCCTGTCGTAAGTCACGCCCAGCATCTTGTAATGCTGGCTGGAAGAGTCGCGCGCCATAAAGAACGAATTCGCAACCATGTATGCAGCCTTTTGAAGTTCCGGCTGCAATTTCGCAGGCGCCTGCGCAATGTCCAGCGGCAGATTGGTCGTATTGATTATCGGCATGACCATGTTTGCGTGATTCGATGATTTCCAGACGCTGAATTTTTCTGCATGGCACCCCAGACAGGCTTGCGAGCCGACATACTCCGGAATCTCGGAATTCCCGGCAGCGAATAATTCAACGGCAGCAGTTAATAAGACGATGCATACAATTGTGAGAGTGATTTTTCCAGCCATAGTTTTCACCATTTTCTCCAACGGAGTTTTGATTCGCGCAAAGCTCTGAATATGAATTCCGGACCTTCTGCGGATCAACCAGCCCAGCGCGAGCCTGCACATTTCAGCGGATGAGATTGAGGAGTTCCTGCTTGTTCCAGCCTTCACGCTTGATGCCGGGATATTACAACAGAATTTCGGTTTTTCCGCCTTAATTTTTAAAAAATATGCAGGATCAGGTGGCGCACCTTCAGCGCTCAGTTTTTGTTTCTGATCTATTCCCGGCCTAACCCGACTTTGACAACTGGAGTCGGGAATCAGGAAAAATGAGGGGGTGCGACTCCCCTAAGTCATTTGATATCAACAGAGACATTTCGAAAAATCGGCAAAAAGTGCTTGTAGTGCCGACCTACCCTCTTGAACCCAATCTTCAATTGTAGACAATGGCAGCATGT
>JAHFUH010000240.1 GCA_023265215.1 Acidobacteriota bacterium | reverse complement strand
GGTGCGAGCGCCGGGCGGGCAGATACGAGGCGTCGCGACGCAGGCGATGCGGTGTCATCGTCGAGGAGCGGCAACGAAGCAGATGCCCGCCCGAGGCCGGAACCCGAAGGGCGCATGGGGGTTGCACGGCGATCGCGGCGTTGCTCGTCGTCAACGATGTCCCCGCATCGCCTCCTCCTCGCGCCTCGTGCTCGCGCTGGGCCGCTGCGCGGACCCAGATCGTGCAAGAGCCATGCGCGCGACCCCTCCTAATACTCGGACAGGCTCCTAGCCAGCGGGCCTGGGGGCCAGCAGCAAAATGTAACCTTTATTCATTACCAGGCCCTTAGTGATCCGGGACCTGCGGCTTGGCTTTTAATAGTGGATTGTCATTCCCAAATCGTCAATTGGAATTAGTTGCCTGATGTTATTCCTATGCTATATGCTGCTCCCAGATCGCGAAAAAATCTGAATTCCAAGAAGGAGAGCAATAGTGGAAAAGCGCATGTTTTTCGGCTGGTGGGTTCTGCTTGGAATATTCATTAGCTATACAGCCCTGGTCGGAATTCAGGTCTACACTCTGCCGCTATTTTACCCATCATTGATGGGGGAATTCGGCTGGTCTAATCCGAGCATTGCCTGGGCTGCCACTATCTTTTTCTTAACCGGCGCTATCATCACTCCCTTTGTCAGTTCGCTGTTCGATCGGTGTTCGGTGCGGATTTTTATGATAGTCGGCGGGTTCGTAGCCGCCCTGGCACTCTTCGGCTACAGGTCTCTGCATACGCTCACTCAGTTGGCAATCATTTATATGGTTTTCGCTTTGTCCCAGGTCTGCGCAGGGCAGGTGCCGACTATGCTGGTTATTACGCGCTGGTTCAGGCGCTATCGAGGCATTGCAGTGGGCATTACCTTGATGGGTCCCGATGTGGGGGGCGTGGTCTTTCCGCTCGTATTCAAATATGTTCTAGCAAGGGGCGGATGGCGCGATGTGATGTTTGTTCTGATGATTATCTCCGCAACGCTAATGCTTGCCTCCTCGGTTTTTTTCATACGCAGCCGTCCGGAAGACAAGGGATTGCTGCCAGATGGGGATCTCGTCAAAACAGAGACAGCTGATGTGCCGGCGATTCAGATGCCGCATACGGGCTTGACTCTGAGCGAAGCGCTGAGAATGCCTGCATTCTACATTCTGGCTTTCGCGACCGGCGCCCTCTGGTTTTGCATGAATGGCATCGTGCAGCATCAAGCAATATTTATGAATAAAGAACTGGGTATCACGATGCAAACCGTCCCGGTGATTGTCAGCACGCTTTTTGTGTTTTCCATTCTCGGCAAGCTCTCGATCGGATATTTGAGCGATCATTTCGATAAGATATTTATCATGTTTATGGTAGTCGTCATTCTGGCCGCCGGCCTGACTATTCTCCGATTCTCCCGCGCGGATAATCTGCTGGGACTCTATTGCTACGCCGCGGTTTTCGGCATCGGCTACAGCGGCACATTTACTATGATTCAGCTGGTTATTGCCGAGTTTTATTCGGGGCAATCCTATGGAAAAATTCTTGGGATATTGACCACGGTGGATGTCGGCTCAGGAGGCATTGCAATTACTGTAATTGCAAAAGTCCAGGTAGCATTCCACAGCTATCTGCCGGTGTTCACAATGCTGATAGGACTTACTTGCGTTGTGGCGATCCTGGTTCTGTTCCTGCGCAAGATGCGCCGGAATATTCTTCAAAAAAACCAGCCGGCACTGTCTCCCGCAGGTTAATTGCGCGTGGCCCGTGGCATTTTTTCGCTGCGTCGATGTCCAGTTTTTAGCACCGGCATTGGCCTATGTGCAAAAAGGAATCAATATGAGCGCAAAGATAAGGCTTGGTATCAGCTCCTGTTTATTGGGGAATACGGTTCGTTACGACGGAGGTCACAAAATGGACCATTTCCTCACCGGGACTTTGGGGCAATACGTGGAGTATGTGGCTGTCTGCCCGGAGGTGGAATGCGGAATGCCCGTTCCCAGAGAAGCAATGCACCTTGTCGGAGATCCGGCATCGCCCCGGCTTGTCACAATTCAAACCGGAATTGACAAAACCAGCCAGATGATGAACTGGGCTGAAAGGCGAGTTGCAGAATTGGAAAAAGAAAACCTTATGGGATTCATTTTCAAGAGCGATTCTCCCAGCAGTGGAATGGAGCGGGTGAAGGTCTACAATGAAAAAAATATGGCAGCCCCGAAAGGAGTTGGCATGTTCGCCCGCGTATTCATGGAGCATTTTCCTCTTCTGCCGGTGGCAGAGGAGGGACGTCTGCATGATGCTGAACTCCGGGAAAATTTCATCGAACGAATCTTTACTCTTGCCCGCTGGCGAGTTTTTCTGGCTGGGAATACGGGACTCGGAGGGCTGGTTGAATTCCATGCCAAACACAAGCTCCTCATTCTCTCCCATAGCGCAAAACATTATCAGGAAATGGGAAGGCTTGTCGCCGGAGCGAAGAAGATTCCATTGCAGAAACTCTACTCGGAATACCAGAGACAGTTGATGGAAGGGATGAAACTCAAAGCAACGTCAAAGAAAAACGCAAACGTTTTGATGCATATGGTCGGATACTTTAGGAACCACCTTTCTGCCGGCGAAAAAACAGAAATGTTGGACGTTATAGAACTATATCGCAAAAAACAGATTCCGCTCATTGTTCCGATTACTCTGCTCAATCACTATGTGAGGAAATTCGCCCATCCATACTTAAAGGATCAATGCTATCTTAATCCTCATCCTGTGGAATTGCAGCTGCGCAATCATGTGTGATGGCTACCGTCGATGTACGCCGTGGCGCCTGTTCGTAGAATTAATGAGTTTGTCGCTTTAGCGGCCATTGGCCTATCAAAATTTGTGTAAGTTGATCAGTTCATGGCATGCTTATATTTTACGGAAAAAATAAAAATAACTTGATATGAAATCTGCGACGCAACCAAGACGAATACTAGTAATAAGCCAGGACCCGGATTTGGCAGCGATGGTGCGCAAGGCTTCCGGCAGCTTGATTGCTATAGATTATGCCGCCGGCGAAGATGAAGGATGTGAAAAGTTGAGCGGAACTCGCCCGGATATCATTATTCTGGGTAGGCTGGATTCTCCCGAGGCAATGCCGGCATTATATCGCGAACTGCAGGAAGGCTGGATATCTCATCACGCTTCTGTGCTCTTTGTTGAGCTCAATGAATCAAAAAAAAGCTTCCGGATATTGAGCAACGAAAATATGAACATGAGCATCGGCGAATCCCCGATCATAACGGGATCCGCAAGCTCGTTTCGACCGACCGAAAATCTTGTCGCAGACTTGAGAGAAGCTGTTACCAAAATACTCAATGCCAGAGAGAACCAATTCAAAATATCAATGATGAATCCCGACAGTTTCTGCCTGGTCTGGGAGCAGATTCCGGGACCCGGGGCTTTTGAAACTCGCCAGGAAGTTGTGTTGGAGAACGCCCGTAAAGCAGCACGGAGCGGCAAAGTTTGCGCGATAAGTATTACCGATAATCCGGGGGGAAATCCTGCGATCGCCACGGATGTATTATGCGCAGAAATTCTTAAGGCGGGAATCGAGCCTCTTGTGCACATCGCATTCCGCGACAAAAACCGGAACCAGGCGGAGAGTCTGTTGTTCCAGTTGGCAGCCCTGGATATTCATAATGTTTTGATACTGACGGGGGACTATCCATCCAACTTGGGCTTTACCGGAAGAGCCAAACCTGTATTTGATTTGGATTCCGTCAACGGGCTCAGGCTGGTGGCGGAAATGAATCGCGGGATGGAACGCGAAATCATGCGGAAGCCCGTCCGGCTGGCCGGCACCAGTTTTTTTGCCGGAGTCGCTTTTTCTCCATTCAAGCAAATGGAAGCGGAGGTGATGGGGCAGTTTTACAAAATGCAGAAAAAGATCGAAGCCGGTGCGGACTTTGCCATCACGCAGGTGGGGTACGACGCGCGCAAGTTGCACGAATTCCAGATGTGGCAGAAGACCAGGGGATATAACACCCCTGCTCTGGCGGGCATATATGTGCTTTCTTATCCTGTTGCGAAGGCGATGCGTGAAAACAACATTCCCGGGTGCGTTGTAACTGATAAACTGCTTGGCAGGATTGCCGCCGAATTTGAGAGCAAGGACAAAGGCAAACAAGCCCGCCTGGATAGGGCTGCGAAGATGTATGCCATCTCCAAAGGAATGGGCTACAAGGGCGCCTATATCAGCGGTCAGGGTTTGCCATTCGAAAGTGTGGAATATATCGTTGCCAAAGGGAATGAACTCGCGGACCAATGGATGGATTTGTTGCCCGAATTCGAGTTCCCGCAGGAAAATGGATTCTACTTCTTTGATCAAGATGCCGTGACCGGCCTGAATGGTGCGACGCCGGCATGTAAAGCTCAAAAGTCCGCCCAGCCTCCGATTTATTTATTGTCGCGGATTGTTCACGCGCTGATATTCAATCCTAAAAGCCTGTTGTTCAAACCTATGCAGCGGCTCATGCAAACCATGGACTCCTCGCGCATTTTGTATCGCATCTTCCACTTTTTCGAGCTTGGCAGCAAGACTGCACTATACAGCTGCAAGGACTGCGGTGACTGCGCCCTTGCTGATGCTGCATTCCTCTGCCCGATGTCTCAATGTCCAAAAGATCAGCGGAATGCTCCCTGTGGCGGTAGTTTCCAGGGCTGGTGCGAAGTATACCCAAACGAAAAGCTCTGCATATGGGTCCGGGCTTATATGCGTTTGAAAGCCCATCACAGGGAGGACGAGATTGGGAAATATACAGTTCCCCCGTGCGATTGGGACCTGTGGCAGACCTCATCCTGGATCAACTATTTTCTGGCTAGAGATCATAGTTCAAAGAGGGAAGGATTCCAGCCTCCGGGTTCCAAGTAGGATCCCGTTTCACGATAGTCTTATTCATGACGATCTTTATTATAGCGGGAGCGCTCGCTGTCGAATCCGCCCCATACAGTTTTAAGCCCAGAGTTTCAAAGCCCTATTTCGATGTAGGCAAATATAACTAATGTATTAATTCTTTTCTTGCCAACTATCGGCTAAACAGAATAATCTGGTATTGTCAATCAAGGCATTCCGGACTGGGACGGGTACTATGAATCAGAGAATATTAGAACTTGCAATAGAAGAACTTACGAGGCAGAAAGTCGCAATTGAGGCGGAAATCGAGATAGTTCGCGGGGAGCTAAGGCAATCTGGATCGGCGCTTTTAGCGAAGGCGCCTGTAATTGCCAGGGCAAGTAAGCACGTTAGAAGTGCGACTCAAAGAAAAGTGCAAAGCGAGCGGATGAAAAAATACTGGGCTGCAAAAAGATCGCCCGTCGCGGCAGCCAAGGGCTTGACAAAATCAAAGCCGAAAGCCCCAAAAGAAACCAGCAAAGCTATCAGCGATGCTATGCGGGCTTATTGGGCGAAGAGAAAAGCCGCGGGCAAAAACTTCAAAGCAAAATCAAAGGAAACTCCTTCAAAGTAGCGTTTCCTGTTCCCCGTTTCTCGTTCCCCGTGGAACGGGAGACGGGGAATGCTGAACAGGAAAACCTGTTAAAAAAGCGTAGGGGGCGCTCATAATGAACAGGAAGAGAGTTAATATTTCCGAATCTCCAAAATTGTATTCGCCCAAACCTGCGACTAATAGCGCAGCCAAAGTGCCCATCGCTGCCACGGACGCAATCAGCGCTTCTTTTGAATCCGATGGGGATTTCCTCGAAACACGATAGACTCTCAGCGCATCCCAACCAAATCTGCTCATGAGCCATATCCAGAATAATAGTCCGGGAATTCCTCTCTCGGCGGCAATCTGAAGGAAATTATTGTGTGCGTGTTGATACGCCCAATCCGGATAATCATGGTTCCCTCTATACTTCAATGCCTCTCGGTTCACGTTTTTAAGCCCTACGCCGAACCAGGGATTGTGCTGGATCAACCGCAAGGAAGTTCCCCAAATCTCGATTCGATTGCTCGTATTGGGATCTTTCAAATTCCAGACTGATTCCAGCCGTTGTTTTGTTTTTGCAGGTGAAACGAAATAAACAACCAGAGTGATTGCCAGCAGGCCGATAATAGCACGCGGTTTTCTCAGCAAAATAACAACTAAAGCTCCAGCAATTGTGCCTGCCCAGGCGGTACGTGTGTCCGAGAGGATAAGTGCAATGGCAATCAGGCAACCCAGGGGAATAATCCAACTGAAATTGCGTCGGCGGGTATTCAGGGCGAAGTTTACGAGAAGAATGAGGACAATCATCATCAGACCGGAGTAGGTCATCCAATGGCTCATGAAACCTGATATGCGGTGAAGATAATCCCGTTTGGGATCTGCCAGAAATTGAACAATCCCCGCAATTCCCGATATGGCGGAGACTGCAAAGACCGCCCTATATATCCAGAGAATTATCTTTAGCCCCCGGGTGACGGCCGGAATAAGTAAGAGTAAGAGAAATAAAAAGAACTTCTTAGCCGCGGAGATGTTCGCAAGGGGATTGGGCGAAACCAGAGCAGAGATTATTGTCCAAAAAATGAACGCGCAAAGGGGGGGGATGCAAGGCAGCCGCAGCAGCGTTTTTAGATTGGTGTCTTTTTCCAGATAAAGCCATGCAATCAGTGCGGCTGCTAGCAGAATTTGCGAGATTGCAATAGAAACCAGCACGGATGCGACGGAGAAGGAAAGGGCAAGAAAAATCAAGATCTGGGATGGGCGTTCGAGAGATGAAGGCAGGTGCAGGCACTTTTGTATAAATTGAAACATTTTGCGCATCGCCAAGTTTGAACAAATGGAACAGATCCGAGCATGCGGATTTTAGCTTCAATGCGCTAAAATCAACAGCTAAAAACGCCACGGGTTTCGCGGATTTCAGGATATTTCGATTGAGAAATTAAAAAATATGCATTAATCTGCATCGGTTTGCTTCGTTGGTGAAGCTCTCCTTCGTGACTTTTTCCCGGGAGAAATAATTCGGATGAAAAGATTTACAGCAGTTGCATTGGTAGTGATTTTTCTAGCCTCCTTCAGTGTTGCGCAGGACCAGGCGGTCATGAAGGAATTCACGCGCAGCGGTTATATGTCGGGAATGAAATTAAACTTCGTGCTCCTTATCGACAAGACAATTGACATCTTTTTTCCGGAATCCAGCAGAACTGCCGTCAAAGAGAAGGCTGATTCAGGAACAACTCTTTTTATCCTGGGAACAGCAGATAAAAACATTAAGCTAAAAACAAATTTCGTTATTGAGCAGGATGGAGAGAAATTCACCGGTTCTGTTACGAACATAAAGAATTTTCAGGATGGGGAATTAGCTAAAGGTGAGAAGGTCAACGCTTTGCTGCAGCTGAATAAAAAGCTCAATCTCACTCATTCCTTCACGATCAAAGGCCCCGATGGCATATTGGATTTCAAGCTTACCGATGTCGGAATCAGGATGTTGCCCAACTAAAGACTGCTAGAATTCAAACCGGTATCCCACATCGCGGATGGTCTTGATCGAGAGCGGAGTTTGCGGATTCTTTTCAATCTTGTTGCGCAAAGTATTGACGCAACGATCGACGCTGCGTGCCGTCACAAGAATGTATTAGCCCCAAACGCGCTTGAGAATTTCGTCGCGGGTAAGTGCGCAACCGGTTCGTTTGGCAAATAAGGCAAGCAACCCGAATTCCTTGGGCGTGAGATCTATTTCTTTTCCGCGGCGCAACAACTGCCGGGAATCCAGATTCAAAGTGAAATCCCCGAACTGAAAGCTGCAGGTCTCCTGCCTGCGTCTTCTCCGAAGGAATGCGTTTACTCGCGCCAGCAGTTCCTGGACATTAAAAGGCTTGGTCACATAATCATCTGCGCCGAGATTAAGCCCGAGGATGATATGTCCAAAGTGTGACGCTCGCCTGCTAAACCGC
>JAHFUH010000760.1:478-2658 GCA_023265215.1 Acidobacteriota bacterium | reverse complement strand
CAAGCGGCAAGCCGGTTCAGGAGATCGCACCCTCTATCGAGTGGGGCTACCTGTTGTATCTGACCGCATTCCGGCTTTGCCAATATTTTGGCGCTCAGGAGGAATGCCAGTTTTGCGATATCAATAAAAACTATCGTCAGCAGAAGCGGTCCGGTAAATCGTACACCTCTGTGAAATCCGTGGAAGAGATAATCGAAGCACTGGAGATTATTGTTTCCATGGACGCCGACAGCAAGGCGTATACCGTGACGGGCGGGAGCATCACCAACTCGCTTGAAGGCAAGTCGGAACTGGATTTTTACATCCGCTACCCGGAGGCAATCGAGCGGAGATGGCCGGGACGCTGGATAAGCAAGATTGTAGTGCAGGCACTGCTGAAAGATGAGGTGAAGAGACTTAGGGATGCAGGCGTTCAGGTATATCACCCCAATTTTGAAATATGGGACAAACGCCTGTTTGAGCTTTATTGCCCGGGCAAATCGCGATACGTAGGCCGTGATGAATGGATCCGACGCATCCTGGACGCTGCAGAGGTGTTCGGTCCGGAACGGGTCATACCCAACTTCGTGGCAGGAGTTGAGATGGCTGCCCCGGAGGGATTCGAATCAATTGATGATGCGATCGACTCGACGGCCGAAGGTTTGGATTTTTTCATGAGCCGCGGAGTGTCTCCCAGGTTTACTACCTGGTGTCCCGAACCCTTGAGCGTTCTCGGGAAAAAGCAGCAGGGAGCACCGCTCGAATATCATGTCCGATTGTTGCAGGTTTACCGAGATTTGCGGCTGAAATACAAATTGCCGCCGCCAATTGGCTATGGACAGCCCGGTCTCGGGAATGCCGTTTTCTCCGTGTCCGCCTTTATGGATGTCCTTCCGGCCGCTACTAGAAGCCGGAAGCCGGAAGCCGGAACCCTGAAAACGGAAATTTCTGGAAATTGAAGACGACCTATTCAAATTGGAATATGGATGCATTTCAAGTAATTGTGTTGAATTTCTACGTCTTTAAAATTCTGGATTCTGGCTCCTGGCTCCTGGCTTCCGGCTTCTTTATACTGAATCCTTGAGAATACTTGAATGGCGGTTATATGCCCGAGATGCCGGAGATCGAAACCATTGTCCGCAAGCTCCGAAAGGTATTGATCGGAAAGCAGATTGCAGGGGTCCGTCTTTCGGGCCTTCCCTTGCGCAAGCCAATAGGCGACACATTTGCATCAAAGCTTTGCGGACGGACGATCCGGAAAATAGTGCGGCGCGGGAAGTACCTTATTCTGGAATTAGAGCCGCGGGCTTTCTGGCTCATGCACCTGGGTATGAGCGGCAGAGTTCTCTATCACCCTCCCGCAGGAGAAGTTGCGAGGCACACGCACGCAATAATCAAATTCTCCGATTCGACGGAGCTGGAATACAGGGACCATCGCCGGTTTGGGCTGCTTGCGGTCTATGAATTACTCCATATCAAAAATATACCGGAGCTCAGTGGCCTGGGAATCGATCCATTGAGCCCAAAGTTTAATCGAGATTGGCTTTTTCCGCTGCTGCGGAAGAGCCGCCAGGACATGAAGTCTTTTTTGCTCGACCAGCGCCAAATCGCCGGACTTGGAAATATCTACGCATGCGAGGCTTTGTTCTTTGCTCGAATCAATCCTGCCCGTCGATGCTGCACCCTCACCCCAGGTGAGACAGCGCGGCTCGTTCTATCAATACGGAAAGTGCTCCGTCTTGCAATTCGGTATCGCGGAACCAGTTTCTCGGATTTTATGGATTCGGACGGGAATCCGGGTGAAAATCAAAATAATTTGAAAGTGTTTCAGAGGGAAGGGGAGGATTGCATGCGCTGTGGCGCTCCGATCCGTAGAATAAAACAGGGGAATCGAAGTACATTTTTTTGCAATCATTGCCAGGGAAAGGAGTCGTGAGCGATGCCGGAATCATATCGAAAATGTTCGCACTGCAAAGGAACCGGGAAATGCCGCGCGTGTCACGGGAGTGGCCGTCTTGGACTACAAAAAGGGAAGGCCTGTGCCTCCTGCTACCCGCATGGAAGCGGGAATTGCGCAAATTGCCGTGGGACGGGCGGATTTGACGCCACCGGCAAACCCGCCAACAAGAGTGACGAATGACGAGTTACGAGTGACGAATTCAAACATTCGTAACTCGTAATTCGTAATTGCACTCGTAATT
>JAHFUH010000760.1:0-468 GCA_023265215.1 Acidobacteriota bacterium | reverse complement strand
GGCAAACCAGCCAACCAACCTGAAAAAATTGACGATTGACGATTAACGATTGACGATTTAAAGACTACTCCAATCGTCAATCGTAGATCGTCAATCGTCAATTGGAGCTTATGTTACTGGCGATCGACATCGGCAATACAAACATAACTCTAGGCCTGTATGATAAAGAGAAGCTGGGGCCGTGCTGGAGGTGCGCCACCGGCTACGAGAATTTGGCGGATGAGCATGGCGCATTAATGCTGAAGATATTCTCTCATGCGGGAATTCCTGTCGAAAAAATTCAAGCCATAGCAATGGCTTCTGTTGTGCCTCATGTTACCGGAGCGGTTGCGGAGGCTTGCCGGCGGTTTCTTTCCTGCGAGCCGATGATAGTGGATGCATCCGTCAAAACCGGCGTGCAGATTCTTTATGATGATCCCAGCCAGGTTGGCGCCGATCGCATTGTGGATGCTGCCGCAGCATATAAAC
>JAHFUH010000239.1 GCA_023265215.1 Acidobacteriota bacterium | reverse complement strand
ACTCGTAATTCGTAACTATATTTCGTGGCGGTGTTCGAGCGCCTTGGACATCGTCACTTCGTCGACAAATTCAAGGTCGCTTCCGACGGGCACTCCCAAGGCAATGCGGCTCACTTTAACCCCAATGGGCTTCAGCAGCTTGGCGAGATAAATCGCGGTCGCCTCGCCTTCAACATTAGGATTGGTCGCCAGGATAATTTCCCGCACATTCCCTTCTCTTAATCGTTCCAGCAGGTTTTTAAGCTTGAGATCTTCGGGGCCGACGCCATTAATCGGCGAAAGAGCACCATGCAGAACGTGATATTGCCCGTGATACTCGCGCGTTTTCTCGACGGCGAGAATGTCAAATGGCTCTTCCACAACGCAGATTATTTCATTGGATCGTCCGGTATTGCTGCAGTAATGGCAGGGATCCCGATCCGAGAAATTATTGCATCGCGAGCAGAACCGGATCCTCTCTTTTACTTCCAGAATGGCGCGGCTCAGGCGCTCGGAATCCTCCCTGGGACGGCGCATAATACTGTAAGCTAAACGTTGGGCGCTTTTTGCACCAATGCCCGGCAGCCTCCGGAATTCATCGATCAGACGTTCGATTGGCTCTGCGTAATCGCTCATTGGTCTATTTTTTCAGCCTTGACGCGTCCCGGGAAAACGTCAATGAATGATTTTACAATGGGCTCGCGCTTGGCTTTCTCCAGAATATCCATTTCGTCGGGTGCGCGGTTTTCAGGTTTGATTCCCTGCGGGCCCTGTGGTTCGGAGGCGGCCAATTCTCCGAGCAGAACTGTGACTTTTTTCCCAAGTATTTTGGCTGCAGCTTGCGTTATAACCGGGAGGTTTTCTTTGACCTGTTTGCGGAAAAACTCATTCGCCGTTCCTGGGTCAATTATGACCTTATCTTCCTGAAGCCGGGCTCCCCCCATGCCCTGCAGCACCGATTCGAGGGCTTCGCGCCCGACCCCGTCCGCAATCTTCAGCAACAAACTTTTCGAATCCAATGCCCCGCTGTTTTCCAAAAGAGAGTATTCGGCCGGATCCACTGAAATTTGAGGTTTGAGAGCCGCAGGAGGTGGATTTGCAGGCGCCGCTGGAGTGACCGGCTTGCGTTCCACATCTTTATTGGGCCTTGCAACCTCGGATCTTACAGGCTCTTCTTCCGTCCGCGCGGAAAGCTCGGCTATAAGATCTTCCAGCGGACGGAGCTTTGCTATTTGGGAAAGCTCAATCAATCCCATCTCGAGCTGAAACCGAACCTGCGTCGAATATTTCATTGCGGTTTCGATTTTCTGAAACGAATCGAACAGGCGCAGCAAATCCTCCTTTGAGAAAAATTCGGCTTGCTCCCGAAGCTCAGGAAGAAGACTTCCCGGGATGCCCAAAAGTCCGGGATCATCAATCCCGGCTTTCAAAACCATCAGGTTTCTGAATTGACCTGAAAGGCGGCGGCAGAAATTGTTCAAGTCCTGTCCGGCTTCCGCCAAATCTTTTATTTCGTTGAGTATAACGGCTAGATTGCCTTGCGCAATTGCCCGCACGGTCCGACTCAGGATTTTCGGTTCAACCAATCCAAGCAGCGAAGCGACATCCTCGTCATGCACTTGGGAGCCACTGAATGCGATAACTTGATCCAGGGCAGACATTGCATCGCGCATGCTTCCGCCGCTTGAGAAAACAACCTGTTCGAGAGCGGCATTGCTGATTTGAATCCCCTCCGCCTCGCATATGCTCCGCAAACGTTCCATTATCAGTGGATACTGGATAAGCTTAAAGCTGTACTGTTGGCAACGAGACAAAATAGTGGCAGGAATCTTGTGATACTCCGTAGTTGCCATAATAAAAATTACATGTTCCGGCGGTTCCTCGAGAGTCTTCAAGAGCGCTGCAAATGCTGAACTGCTAAGCATGTGGACTTCGTCGATAATAAAAACCTTGTTTCGATCGCGTGCGGGATTATAGCGTGCTTGTTCAATCAACTGGCGGACATTGTCCACTCCCGTATTCGAAGCAGCGTCGATCTCAAGTACATCCATGCAGTTGCCCGCCGCAATTTCAACGCAGGCGACGCAGGTTCCACACGGCTCACCCGGCTTGCCGCCATGGCAGTTCAGCGCTTTTGCCAGAATTCGGGCGGTAGTCGTCTTCCCGCTGCCTCTTGGCCCGGAGAAAAGAAAGGCGTGGGCAACGCGTCCGCTTTGAAGAGCGTTCGTCAAAGTGCGAGAGACATGCTCCTGCCCTACGAGTTCATGGAAGTTTTGTGGGCGCCACTTGCGAGCAAGAACTTGATATTGCATAAGAAGGGTCAGGCCTCGGGGAGCCTGTTGCACATATAGTGAACCTCTTAATGCTGCTTCCTTCCGGACCTGACATGGTTCGAGGGTTATATTGCACAGGGCCCGAGACCCGTCACTAGCTATTAAACGAAGCTCATGTTACGGCATCGCATGGCCGGCAGTCAACAGTCGCGTCTCAGCAATCGGCTATCCGCAGCATCCATTAGCGAACGGTAATATGTATTCCCTTCTCTGATTTTGTTTTTGGCCGAAAACCGCTTTCTACGGGCTGATCCTCAGCCATGATACATTAGGGTATTGACGAGCGTATTAATATAAGACTTGTTTGTAGGTAATTTTGCCCAATTGTGTGCTGTTACTAAAAAAGACGGTGATCATGAAAGCTAAAATTATGGCGATCCAGCGCCTAACCTGGTGTATGACTGCAATTCTAATCTTGCTTATTGGATTAGCCGCAACGGGTTGCGGCAGCGCAGGATCAGGGAATACCAAACCCGATTCCCCTCGCAGCGGAGCGGGCAGGTCCGGGCGCGGAGCTGGATTGGGGTTGGCAGCAGTGTCTGTCCAGACCGCGACAGTTCAGCATATCTCGATTCAGAGGGAGGTGGATCTTGCCGGATCTTTGATTTCACCAAACCAGGCGAAAGTGAGCAGCGAGGTGGCTGGGGTTGTGCAGCAGATTTTCGTAGAGCTTGGCCAGGAAGTTAAGGCAGGCCAAGTGATTGCAAAGCTTGACCCTCAGGAACTTGAATTGGCACTGCGGCGGGCTCAAAGCATGCTCAGGCAGGCCGAAGCTCAGCTTGGCATCGACGGAGTTCGCCTGAAGGAACCTCCTCCCGATGAGCAAATTGCTTCAGTTCGCCTGGCCATTGCCAATCGCGATGACGCACAGGCGCAGCTTCGTCGAGCGCAAAAGCTCCGGAGCCAGAATCTGCTCTCACAAGCCGATCTGGACACAGCTGAAACTAAGGTCAAAGTAACGGAAGCGAATCACCAGTCCGCGATTGAAAGCGTTCAAGGCTTGAAGGCAACTCTCCAGGATCGACGCCAGGCCGTTGAGCTTGCGCAGAAAAAGCTGAACGACACAGAAATCCGATCTTCCGTGGCCGGGCAGGTAAGCGAAAGACTCGTACAAAAAGGGGAGTTCATTCGCGAGAACACGGCAGTTGTTTCGATTGTCCAGATGAATCCGCTGAAAGTGAAGACGGCTATCCAGGAGAGATATGCCAGCCTTGTGCGCCCTGGACAGCCAGTGGAATTCTCGGTGGAATCCTTTCCTGGGGAAAAATTTAAAGGCAGTGTTGGCTATGTAAGCCCGTCCGTGGATCAGACCATTCGCACTTTTCCTGTTGAGGTGTTGGTCGACAACAGCAATCGAAAGCTAAAACCCGGCTTTTTTGCAAAAGGCGTTATTTTCACCCACCGCGATGAAAATGTTATGGCTGTCACCGATGATGCCGTTTCTGCCCTGGCCGGAGTATCCAATGTTTATGTGATTGAAAACGGCAAAGTGCGACAACAAATGGTGTCCTTGGGCATCCATATTGGCGATCTTTATGAGCTTTTGAGCGGATTAAAAGGAGACGAGGTCCTGGCATCGAGCAATTTGACTCTCCTGGCCAGCGGCGTGCCGGTTAAAGTGGCGGATTCGGCCGCTCCGGGCCCTGACGGCAATGCGAATCCCGCGGCCGACAAAAGGCCGATGAGACGAGGAGGGCGGCCATGAAACTAGCCGATGTCAGCATAAAACGCCCAGTGTTCGCATTCATGATGTCCGCCGCCGTAGTCGTTTTGGGCATCGCCGCCTATAATCAGCTTGGCCTTGACCTGATGCCCAAAACCGATATGCCGATGGTTATGGTCCGGACCAGCCTGCCGGGAGCCAGCGCCGAGGAAGTTGAAACCCAGATTACCAAGCCGATAGAAGCCGCGGTGAACACGATCGCCGGCATTGACGAGCTCAACTCTTCCTCACAGCAAAACGGCTCCATGGTCAGGATCAACTTCGTTCTCGAAAGAGAAATCGAATCGGCAGTCCAGGATGTGCGGGACAAGGTAGCGACTATTGTAAACCAGTTCCCTATGGCCACCCTCGCTCCCGTTATCCAGAAAATGGATCCCGATGCAAATCCCATCCTGACTGTTGCTATATCGGGAGACCGTTCCCAAAAAGAAATCAGCCAGATCGTAGACAAGCAGATAAAGCAAGTCCTGGAAACGGTCGAGGATGTCGGGGAGGTCGCTTTCACCGGCGACCGGCATCGCGAAATCCAGTTGCTGCTCGACAAAGACCGTATGAATGCTTACGGCCTCACCGTGGATCAGGTCCGAAGCGCCGTCCAAAGACAGAACGTGGAAATACCTGGCGGAAGTTTCCTGGCCGGACCCAAAGAAATTGCTCTGCGCACGATGGGACGAATCCGGGATGTGGATGATTTCAACAAAATTATCATCGCTTATAACGGCGGATCGGTTATTACTTTCCGGGACATAGGCCGCGTCCTGGACACGGTTGAAGAACCGCGCAGCGTGGCCCGGCTGGATGGCCGTCAAGCTGTCTCTCTGATGGTGCGGAAACAATCCGGAACCAACACCGTTACCGTTATTGACGCCGTGATGCAGCGGCTTGAGCGCATCAAACGTACTCTGCCGCCCGACATAAAAATTCAGACCACGAGAGACCAGTCGACTTTCATACGCCGTTCTTTCAAGGAAATCCAGCATCATCTGATTCTGGGCGGTTTTCTTGCCAGCATTGTAGTTTTGCTCTTCATGCGTAATTTCCGCTCCACAATCATATCGGCGGTCGCAATTCCGATATCGATTATCGGCACTTTCACCGTAATGAAAGCTTTTGGCTTCACTATGAACAACATGACGATGCTGGCGTTATCTCTCGCTACAGGCATCGTGATTGATGATGCGATCGTGGTTCTGGAAAATATTTTCCGCTATGTTGAAGAAAAGAAAGTTGCGCCCAAAGAAGCCGCATCCAGAGCGACCAACGAAATCGGACTGGCAGTGATGGCAACGACCCTGTCGCTGGTTGTGATTTTTCTGCCCGTTGCGTTCATGACGGGCCAGATAGGACAGTATTTTTTCAGTTTCGGCATTGTATCGGCAGCGGCATTTCTGCTTTCGATGTTCATTTCCTTCACCCTGACCCCCGCTCTCAGCGGATCATGGCTGAAACGGACAGACGCACAGCATAAGATCTCGAAAGAGCGCGGTCTTTACGCTGCTATGGATCGCAGGTATGGAAAAATGCTTGTATGGAGTTTGCGCCACCGCATGATCATTGTCATGATAGGGTTAGCCGTAGTGGCATCCTCCTACTTTCTTTACAACAAAATAGGCAAAGAGCTTGTGCCGGACGACGACCAGAGCGAATTCAGCGTCAACATGAAGATTCCTCAGGGAAACAATTTCTATCGCACCGATGAATATGCAAAACAGGTAGAGGCTGTGCTCAGGAAGTTGCCGGAAGTGCGGACTGTTTTTACCACCGTCAATCCTGCCAGCGCGAATTTCTATGTCGGCCTTACGCCGCTCGAAGAGCGCAAAGTTTCACAACAGGAGCTTATCCGAAATACCCGCATGAGATTGCGGCAGTTCCAGGGCGCAAGAATCAGCGTCTCCGGAGGCACCGACCTGTCCGGTTCCAGCTCCGGCGGACGCGGCGGGGGAGGCGGCGGCATGAACCGGGTTCAGCTGTTGATCCAGGGACCCGATATTCAACAGCTTCAAATCTATGTGACCGAACTGCTGGACAAGGTGCGCACAATCCCCGGCATCGTGGACGCGGATACGAACTTTGAGGCGACAGCGCAGGAGTTGAGGGTGCGCATCGATCGCACGCGGGCTGCGGATCTGGGAGTCTCTATCGACTCTCTGGCGTCCAGTCTCCGGCTCCTTGTCGGCGGCGATGAAGTATCCAAATATAAGGAAGGAGACGACCAGTTCTCTGTCAAACTCAGACTGGACGAGCAGTTCCGGAACGATCCGACGAGAATGAGCGAACTCCTTGTCCCCGGCGCCGGCGGCAGGCCTGTCCGGGTGAGCGATGTAGCCAGCCTCGCACTCGAACCTGGTCCGGCTACAATCGATCGCTACAACAGACAGCGGCAGGTTTCTCTAAATGGAATTCTTGACGGAATCCCGCTTCAGAAGGCAAATGATGAAGTGCAGAAGAAAGTGGACGAGATGCATTTCAAGCCAGGCTATTCCGCCGTCTTCGGTTATGGCGCCAGAATGCTGAGCCAGGCTTCCGGTGATTTCACCACGGCAGTAATCCTGGCAGTTATCTTCATCTATATGGTGCTTGCTTCCCAATTCAACAGCTTTATCCATCCGCTAACGATCATGACGGCAATCCCGCTCAGTCTTCCGTGCGGATTATTTGTCCTTTACGCCTGTGGTATGACTCTCAACGTCTATAGCGCCATTGGATTGATGATGCTGTTCGGGATTGTAAAGAAGAACTCAATTCTTCAGGTCGATTATACGAATACACTGATTGAACAAGGGATGGAACGAGACCAGGCCATAGTACAAGCCAACCACGTTCGTCTCCGTCCGATCCTGATGACGACGATTGCTATTGTAGCGGGCATGCTGCCGATCGCATTTGGACGCGGCTCCGGGTCCGGGTCCCGCGCTTCCATGGCGGTTACGATCATTGGCGGACAGGCTATTTGTCTCCTGCTCACGCTGTTGGTCACTCCGGTGGTCTATTCCCTGTTTGATGATGCGAGATTGAAAATACCTCGTTTGTTCGGAAGGACAAGCCGGCCGGCGGACGAACCGGCAGTCTCATCCGCGGAAGAAGCCGCAGGATAGGAACCGGTACAGCGTACAATAGAGAACTAGCCAGGGGCTTTGCCCCTTGAAATCCCCTCGCGCGCGACACTTGGTGGGATTTGAAACTGTCAGGCCGCGCTCGGGGATTTAGAAGTCAGGAGTCAGGAGCCAGGAGTCAGAAGAAGAAAAGATCATGAAGGCTTCAAATCATTTTCAAACTGGGAACTTTGAACTGCATTTCTTCAACTATTTAGATATGCGAATTTTCTTGTAAGTATCTAAACAAAAATATTTGAAATTTAGAATATCGAACAAGGAATTTTGAACCGCAGAAGCACAACACTTCGAAATTCAATATTTCTTATTCGATATTCTGCGGTTCAAAAGCATTATCGATCAGACGGTTGAACTCCTGAATGCCGCGCGGTTATATTCGCTTTTGTTAAACTCATTAGATATACAATTTTTTGCTTAAGCATCTTTATCTGCTTAAGCAACTTTTAGTATGGGTTCAAATCCCGGATCGATGGCTTTCATAAGTTTGTTTAATTTTTCAACCGTAGGCATACTCTTTCCCTGCTCGTAGCGGGCATAGGCATTTGGCGACTTCTGGCCAAGACGTATTGCGACTTCTATTAAGGTCAAGCGATGGGCTTCCCTTTGCCTCTTGAGCATAAGAGCAATCATCGCGCTTTCTGGATTTGCTCCGACAGTGAATGATTCCCTGCCAAGCGGGCGAGCATCCACCTTAAAGCCCTTCCGGTTTATGAGGCCTTCAATAGCGTCTGCTATCATAGAATAAGCGTCTTTTTTTGAGGTTCCTTG
>JAHFUH010000005.1 GCA_023265215.1 Acidobacteriota bacterium | reverse complement strand
TAGCATTCTTGCTTGGATAATTGGGTGGTGGGTTCACGCCGTATTTCTTAACTTCGTTTTCTTCCTCGCGGGCGCGGGCATTGGCTTCATGCGAGACAAACAAACGCGGTACAATCGCTGCCAGCTTCAAGATGGACTTGGACCGGGGACTTACAGGCCCGGAACTGCTTGCAGTTTTTGGCGTGTTCATTTTCTGGAGTTTCCTGTTCGTCTTTTCTTCTATGGAAACAGCTCTCTGTGCAGCTTTATCTGCTTTCGCGCCAGCTTCCTTAGAGGATGTTTCAAGTTTTGCGGCTCGGGATTCAGCGGAAAGGGCAGTTTGACAAGGCGAACTGCACTGCATCGGCGTTTTTTCGCAGGATTGTTTTGTCAACGGGGATTCAGGAGGTGTGACAGAGGAACGCTTCATGTCCTTTTGAGAATTGTTGGAGGTCGGTGGATTCGATTCTGCAAAAGATGTTTGATCCAAAATAGAAGCGAATAAGATTAGTAAGATAATCCCTGCCGAACCCGCATGGATGATACGTTCCGATAAGCTTTTAAAATTATTCATACCGTCCTCCTTTAAGAAAAATGGGGACGCGCACTTTTGGGTATCACGACAATGTTTTCATGATACACCAAATATGTTCGCTTAGGAATGCAGGATAAATGGCGGGGCGTGCGACATAAATGTGGGTAAAAATTAGCCGGTTGCACGCGACTCCCAAAATTCCTCCCAGCGATTACTCATTTGGCAGCAACGTAAGGCAATGATGGCATTGGCGCCTCTGACTGTCCAATGCATGCCAGATAATTTCAGTCGCTGCCCAACAATGGTTTTACAGCCGGCTTCCACTACGCCCGATCCTACGAACAATCCCTGGCCGCGAAACTCGGCATAGCGCATTCTTTTTGCATTGTGCTTGAAATATGCCATCTCAGTTTTGATTTCTTTCAAGACGGCCTTATTTTTTAATTGCAGTCTGTTTAAAGCTGCGATGATGGTTTGGACGTCCCCGGCATCAAGTTCCTTACGACGAGCCCAAAGCCATTCATGGCATTTTTTACTCGTTGCGCCGTATCTAAGTTTCGCTACTTTTGCGAGATGTTCTCTCGCATGATAAAGATCAACAATCTGAATGGCGCCATGGAACTGCTCATCAGCAATCCCCCAGATCCATTTTGCCCCGTCTCCCAGGATGATGACCTTCTCAGCTCGGGCCACGCCTCGTCTTACTGCCTCAGCATATATGCGCCCGCCGAAGACCTCAGCCTTTTCGATGGATCCGACGTAGGTCGTGGAGTCCTCGTCACGTACAGGGTACCCCGCTTCATCCACTGTCGTTTGCGTGAAAACGCAGCCGAGTTTGGCTTCCCGTGTCTTAGCGTCACCCTCTTTACCCCGACGCCCTTTGGTCTCCCGCTTCACAACCGGGACGCCAGTTCCGTCGATCGCAATGTACATCTTGGGTACACCCTTGATTGAAAAAGGCACGACGTTGCCTGACAGGATCTGCCGTTGATCTTTTTGATTGTTCTGCTCGATCTGTTTACCGATCGACTCTGAGATCCGTTCCACCGCTTTGGTTGTCACCCGTATGCCTGCAAGGATCTCCAGGTCCTTCTGCCCGTCGTCAAAAGCTTCTTTGCCTCCCACTTGCCCCATCATCCGCCGTACACCGGGACTGAAGCCGGTGTCCACGATGTCCAAGGCGTCGTCCTTAGGTATCACACCCTCCCCACAGGGATCGCAATGATAGTAGGCTCTTCTGACCTCCACGGGGGACAAGACTGTAATCAATTCCTTTGCTCTGTACTCAACGAACCGCGCCCGATGGCTTTTGCCACAATCAACCGTCGTTCCGTGATATCCCCCACCATCGGCATTGAGCAGCTTCTCAAGTAAATAAGTAAATTGCCACCTATCCGGTGCGATGCGGCGCGAATAGCCATTTCGCTTGCTTCCAGATCGATGTGGCTCCCTTGCTCAATATCACGAAATATGCGCTGTACAAGCCGATCTACCTCCTGCGCAGTCTCCCGGCAAATTGCCTCTGCAATTTTTTTTTAAGGGACTCCAACTCCTCGGGATTACGGATCTCCTTGACCGGACGTAATTTGCATATTTGCTCGTTCACCACTACGAGTTCTTTGCACAGACTCACGAAACGCTGGTAGTTTTCTGCTTCCTTCACGGCTTTCTCAAGCTCCGGCCCAACTCTCAGGTTTTCTGCCCGGTTCTTACCACCTTTGGCCGTTGTCCGCAGGTACTGCGGTCCATGGCCGGGGTGCCCTGTTTGAGCACACACACAGTTTTTTTTGCCGCACTTTCGAAAACGCGGGTAGATGGTGCCGGGGCGGAAATCGCCGACTTTAAGCAGTTGTTGCCGGAGTTTGTCTCTAACGGAATCAAGTTCTTGAAGAGCATTGGGCATGGCGCCTCCTATCTGACTTATATTATACAGTCAGATTATTGGCCCAGAAAGAAAAAATATCAGAATCTACCCACATTTATGTCGCACGCCCCTCGCCGCCCGATGCTAAAGTTACAGTGGAATGCACGGCTTCAGACACGCTAATCTGCATACTCGTTTCGGATCAGGGGCCAGGCATTCCCGAGAAAGATCAAGAGCGTATTTTTCAGCCTTTCTATCGCAGGGGATCCGAACTGCGGCGAGA
>JAHFUH010000759.1 GCA_023265215.1 Acidobacteriota bacterium | reverse complement strand
CAGAAGTTGAAGCAATACGCGGATGATCTCAAAATTTTCCCTGCCCATGATTACCACGGGCGCGAATCATCTACGCTCGGTCAGGAAAGACAGACAAATCCGCGGTTGCAGTTCAATTCACGCAAGGAATACGTCCAGTATTTATCCAGCCTGGCCGGGCCCACACCGGATTGGATGCTGCAGGTAGTTCGAGCGAATCATGCCTGCACGCGGGATCCGAAAGCGGTAGAGATACCGGAAGATTTACCTTGCTGCGAGGTAAACGGTACACCGGTATCGGAAGAAGACATGCGGGGAATAACACTGATTGCACCGGAACAGGTAAAGAAACGAATGGATGCAGGCGGCGTGCTGGTGCTGGACGTGCGCAACCTCGATGAATATTCAGGTCCATTAGGCCACATTCAGGACAGCCGCCTGATCCCGGTCCAGGAACTGTCCGCCCGTATCGGAGAAATAGAGAACGCTCGCAATGCCGAAGTGATTACCATCTGTAAAACCGGAAGACGGGCTCTCACGGCAGCGAGTCTCCTGACTAAAGCCGGATTCACAAGGGTGGCATGCATGCAGGGTGGGATGGTACAGTGGAACGCAATCCAATATCCTGTTGCATATATGTAACGATCCGGGAGCGCGTGCGTCTCGCCAAATGGCGCATAGTTTTTGGGTCGCGCAGGTCGTGAAAAAATTGAGAATCAGAAATAGGCATTCAATCAAAATATATAGGCCCGAAGGGCCGATAGTGAGTAGGCCCGGCCGTCAGGCGGAGAATAGAATCGAAGCGATGATGAGCGCCGAAGGCGCGGCACTTCGAACTCCTGCTGGTGCCGGCCCTTCGGGCCTCGCTTCCAGGATATCCATTCACCCCGAGCTGACGCTCGGGGCTATTCACTACCGGCGCTTCGCGCCTCAACTTCGATTTTTTCTCACGACCGTAGCGACGGCCGACCTCATCAATAGAATAAAATCAAGGTTTAGGTCAGGCGCTGCTCCGCGACTCAAAGCGAATCAAGGCAATCGTTGAATAACCTTGCGGCATTAGGCGTCTCGCCGGTAAAGATAGGGATATCCCAAATAGCAGACAAGGCAACCGGCTGCCGGCGAGACGCCGGCGCTCCCAGAACTGCCCTGGTTTCTGGCTGCAAAATTTTGAAAACGCATGAATGTCTCTAACAAACATCCTTCTCTGATAGTGCACCAAGCGAGGCCTTTCATTGCCGAAACCCCGCTCGAACTTATTACAAAGAGCTATATCACGCCGGAAGAGATCTTCTTCGTCCGCAATCACGGCAGCATCCCGGAAATAAACGTTGATCAATACAGGCTCCGCGTCACGGGCATGGTCCGCAGCACCCTGAGTTTGTCACTGGATGAAATCCACAAATTCTCAAGCAAAACAATTTCCGCCACATTGCAGTGCGCAGGAAACCGGCGCAGCGATTTCTCCCGGATCGCGCCTATAGAAGGCGAAATAAACTGGAATGCCGGAGCGATCGGAAATGCACAATGGACAGGAGTTCCGCTCGACGCAATCTTGGATGCGGCAGGGATTGATCCTGAAATCACGCATGTGGCTTTTAGCGGACTGGATGTTGTCGAGCATCCCGGCCCCAATTCCCGATTTGGCGCTTCCATCCCGATTTCAAAAGCAATGAGCGGAGAAACCCTGTTGGCTTACCGGATGAACGGCAAGCCTCTTACGGCCATCCACGGCTTCCCATTGCGAGTCCTTGTCCCGGGCTACATTGGCGCCCGCAGCGTAAAATGGCTTGGCGAAATTTCAGTCCGGGACCGGCCATCAGAAAATTACTTTCAGGCGCGCGCCTATAAAATATTCCCGCCGCATGTTCGCGCTGAAACCGCAGACTGGGCAACAGGCCTGAGTTTAGGAAATATGCCGGTGAACGCAGTTATTACGCGGCCACTCCATGGAGCCATTTTGAAATCCGGACGCTTTCTGGTTCAAGGATATGCAATCGCCGGAGGCCGGCCCATTGAACGGGTGGACCTTTCCTTTGATGAGGGGCGCACCTGGATGACCGCAGAGCTGCGTGGAGCGCCGGATCCCTGGAGCTGGCGCTTTTGGGAGCGAGAAGTGAATCTTGATCCCGGCCTCGTGCGCATTTCAGTCCGGGCCTGGGACGATGCCGCCCAGACTCAGCCGGAAGACCCGGGGAAGATTTGGAATTTCAAAGGGTACGCCAATAACGCCTGGCACCGGATCAGCTTCAGCGTCCGTTCTTGAATTAAATCTGCGTGCCTGGGCAAAAGTTATTGATTAAATAACAAAATTCTTATCCGGAGATTTACATATGACAAAGAAGCTTCAACCCTACCTGTTCTTCAACGGCCGCTGCGACGAGGCTCTCGAATTCTACCGAAAAGCGCTGGACGCCGAGGTGACTGCGTTGATGCGCTATAAGGACGGCCCGAATCCGAATGCGGTGCCGGGTTTTGAAGATAAAGTGATGCATGCAAATCTCAGCATCGGCAATACGCAGTTGATGGCTTCAGACGGCAATGGAAATGAGGAGCTGAGGTTTGGTAACTGTTTAGCCAAATAGAAACGAATTTGCTGGACAAATCCCCGCCAATAATTCAGCATAGGGTGGATGCGTGTCAATCGAGCATATCCTCAATCCATAGCTGGTCATCAGGCAACC
>JAHFUH010000238.1 GCA_023265215.1 Acidobacteriota bacterium | reverse complement strand
GCGATTATTCGTTTTCGAAAGACAAGGCTTCGGCGAAGACAATAAAGTTATCGGATCCTTCAAGACTATGGGCGTACCGCCTACGTTCAGCCAGAAACTGATTGCTGCAGGGATAAAATTCCCCATGCACATTTTCAATCAACCCCAGGCGGCTGTTTAGAATGTAAGTTGCTTTACTAATGAGTTCAAATGTAAAACGACATCGCATGGGTTTTAATGTAGACGCGGCGTCTCGCCGCGTGCAACAGGCGGTTTATGGGGCTGAGCTACGCGGCCGGACGCCGCATCTACTTTGCTCCGCGTCCGCCCAAGCATCGCTATTATTAAGGAGCTAAGCAAATGGCATCATTGGCTCTGACAATTCTTGTTTTTGTTGTAGCGCTTGGCTTTTTTTTAAGCATCCTATATTTCCTGATAGTCAGGCCGCTGGAACAAAAACAAACACTCGCTCGATTTGAAAATCTTCAAAAAGCGAGCGAATCCCACGGGATCGATTTCCAGACCAAAATCCTTCACGAAGATGTGCTCAGCAACAATCCCAAAATACACCGGCTGCTCAGGAAAATCCCCCGGATGCTCGAATTGCACCTTTTTGTCAAGCAATCGGCTTTGAAAATTTCCGTCGGATCTATGCTTGCCTACTCAATATTTCCAGCACTGGGCGTATTGGTATTGTTGTTTTTGTTCGACGTGACCTTTTTTCTGAGTTTCATCATTGCAGTCGGCTGCGGGGCCATTCCCTTCATGGTGGTTGGTGTTTACAGGAGAAAGCGTTTTGACAAATTTGAGGAATTATTCCCCGACGCCATGGACTTTTTGGCGCGCTCAGTGCGAGCCGGTCATGCTTTTACATCCGGGCTGGAAATGATTGCACAAGAAATGGATGAACCTCTGGCCGGAGAATTTCGCCGTGTTTTTGAGCAGCAGAACCTGGGCATGCCCATCAAAGAAGCGCTGCAGAATCTTGTTGTGCGCATGCCTCTTCCGGACGTTCAGATCTTTACAACCGCTCTCATCATTCAGCGCGAGACAGGCGGGAATCTCGCCGAAATCCTCGATAATCTCTCGCTGGTAATGCGCGAGCGGTTCAAGATGACTCGTTATATAAGAACAGTAACCGCCCAGGGACGTCTATCCCGAACTATCCTGATGGCGCTGCCTCCCGGACTGCTGGCTTATATGTACATGGTGAATCGGCCGTATACACAGCTATTGTTTACCAATCCCTCACTGAGAATTGCGCTATACGTTGCAATTATTTTGCAGGTAATAGGCTTCTTTTGGATCAAGAAAATCATCCAACCAAAAGTGTAGAAGACCGCTATGAATGAAATCCTTGTTGTTGCAGCTGGAGCATTGGCGTTCATCACCATTTTTTGCTTACTATATTATCTCCTGGAAAGACGTCCGAACCTGGAAAGGCGGGTCCGGCAGGAGGGGGATGAGGAGCATAAAGGATTCCGCTGGCAAAACTACCTGAATATATCCAGGTCGGTTTTAAAACAAGCAGGCGAGATACTGCCGCGCTCTCCCGAGGAGATGTCCCGCCAGGAGAGGCGCCTGACAGAGGCTGGAATACGAAGAAGAGACGCTCCTCTCCTTTTAACCGGAGCGAAACTGTTACTGGGCGTGGGATTTGTCGTTGTTTTTCTTGCCACTGGATATATGCAGAAACAGCCTTTCCTCTGTGTCCTGCTCGCATTGTTTTTTGGATTGTTGGTCCCCGATATTTGGATTAACCATAAAATGGTAGCTCGCAAAGAAAATATTCAGCTCGCCCTTCCGGACGCACTGGATTTAATGGTTATGTGTATAGAAGCCGGGCTAAGCCTGGACCAGACGCTTGCGCGAATTGCGCCGGAGCTCCGGGGCAATTATTCGGATCTAAGCGACGAGTTCCAGATCTACAGTCTCGAAGTTACCGCCGGGAGGAAAAGGGATGATGCGCTCCGGAATCTCGGCCGGCGATCCGGCACCGAAGACCTCAAAGCATTAACCAGTGCACTCATGCAGGCCAACAGGTTTGGCGTCGCTATAGCACAATCCTTGCGTGTTTTCTCGGACAGCATGCGAACCAAGAGGCGTCAGCGACTGGAAGAGCGCGCCGCCAAAATGAGCATCAAGATGCTATTCCCCCTGGTTTGCTGCATATTCCCGGGAATATTTATCGTGCTGATTGGTCCTGCAGTGCTGCAGATAATCGCATCTCTATCAAACATGTAATCCCCTGGAAGCACATGCTTCCCGCCGGCAACACTTTCAGAATCAGCTTGTGCCGCACATTCGGCGCTCGATCGAAGAGGCGAAGGTAAATAGCCCCGGCCGTGAGGCCGGCGTAAAGATAGCCAGAGTCTGCCGGGATACGCCCGATATAAATGAAAATAGACGTCGCTCCAGGAACGCCTTTGGTTTTGGGGGTGTTATCAGTCTGTGAATTTGGAATAAGGCAACTAAGAGAGGAAATCCCGCACATCCCAGGCAATAAAACCAGGGATGTGCGGGCGGATTTCATAATGCCTATCGAAAGCGTCCTCGCAGCGATCCGATTATCACTAATCCTGCGCCCACAAAAAACATCGTCCCTGGCTCCGGTACCGCTGGAGTGCCCGGAGTGGCTGAAAAAGAACTTCCTTGTATAAACACCGCGCTGTCTACATTAGAATTACCGACATCGCCAATCGCTAGCCTTGCTGTATGCAGAGTAGGATTCAATGCAGTTCCGCCATTCAGGGCTATCGTCTGAGTCACTAAAACTGTTGTCAGCCCATCCGGTGCAATATTTAAATTGCTGCTGGGATAATCAGGATTTGTGCCGTTTATATCCAATAATTGTCTCGCCAAACTACTGTAACCAACAACATTGTTGCGATAGCTTAAAGGATTTGAAATTGGATTAATGCTATCAACTGAGACAATAGCTTGATTGCTGAGCGTACCAACATTTGTTCCATCAATAAAGAGACCAAAAACATCATTGAATCCACTGCCTATGTAGTCGATATATTCATCGGAAGCGAAAACATATTTAAAGGTCAAGTTCCAAGCGCCCGGCCCCAAGTTGAAACTAAATTGAAGGATGCTAGGATCAAATATATCAGTAACACCAGCCAATGCGGCTAGATCACTGACGTTTACAGTTGCCGGTGCAAAATTCCACCCTGTTGACCAAACATCATCTCCATTTTGTGCTCCTATAGCTTCCGGTGATTTTGGAGCAAATGTATTCTGGATATCAGTAGCATTCCCATTGCTCAAAATAATGCCGGTATCGAAGCCGACATCTGTGCCGCCGCCCGTAAATGTAGCGGATTGAAATGCGCCGCCCAACCCATAAATTGTGGCGGATCCAGGAACCAAAGTAACCGTACTATTATCCAAAATTGCGCTAGCCAGTGCTGTAGCATTTGCACTACCAGTGATTGCTATTGGCAAGGCCGATTGCGGGATCGCAATTACGAGGAGAACAACAAACAATGCTGCCGCGGTTTTCACTTTCCATAGTGTCATATTTAACCCCTCCGTGGGACATGCACTCTTGAGCAAATGCCGCGCCATACTCATTATCCAAGGCTTTGATTAACACTAAAGTCAATGGATATAGCAACTTGTAGTTGTATTACAAAAGCCGATCTCCTGCGATACTTATTGGCAGATGTAATGAATCCCGACATTGTGGGCAGCAATGCGGTTTCATAATGGATGTGATTCGTTGATTTAGTGCTACTTAGAACAGGCTTTTTTCAATTCAGGGAGATGTAAAAGCATTTACGCTAAAGGAATTATAACTTCTTAATTCTGAGTAAATTGGGCGATTGATTCCATGTATTGATCCGGAGCCCGGTACAGAAGATCGTTGTGGCCGGCATGAGGAACAAAAAGCAACGCCTTCCGCTCAGCCCCCGAAAGCGCGTAAAGAGATCGTCCTTCGGACACAGGGATAATCGTGTCCTCCTCGCCGTGAATTATCAGGGTGGGAATAAATATGGATTTGATCTTCAGATCGTTGCCAAAGCCGGCCGGCTGCTCAACATTCGTGAACAGTTGACTTACGCCCAGGCGCTCGATCTGCCTTTGGGCCGACGCAAAGCCGCTCTCAACAATAAGACCCTTCAGCTGCTGTTGGCAGGAGTAAGCTACTTCAATCGCAGGGGCACTGCCAAGGGACCGGCCCATGACATACAAACCGCCGGAGAATCCTGAACGGCGAATGAAGGCCACGAAGCCCTGAAATATCGGATGCGCATCCCGGATGATGCTGCTGCTTGTAGGGCTGCCGCCGCTCATTCCATATCCCCGATAGTCGGCAACGAACAGATTCAGATTGCGCTCCCGGTAATAAGGAGCGATGTCGTCATAGTCCGGCGCGGTCTCACCATTTCCGTGGAAAAATAGAATGCAGGGGCAGCTGCTGCCGGCAGGATAAAAGCGGCATCCCACGGATACAGAACCCTCTACCGGGATGAAATGATTGTATGCGTTAGGCAAGTCGGGTGCCTCGGCCCTGCGGGGAAACAAAAGCCTTCTGAGAATTTCGGGATTATCCATCGTTTCGAGGCCCTGCATACATGTCCTCCCTGGTTCGAGAATATATTATAATTGGCAGGTTTTGGCAGAGTAATTCTAAATAAAAATATTTGAAATTTAGAACAAGGAATTTCGAACCGCAGAACCATAGCCAATACTTCTAAATTCAATATTTCTTGTTCGATATTCTGCGGTTCAAAAACTCCATTCAGTTTGACCTCTATGCTCTCGCGTGCACGTTCTTAAGTGATATCACAATATGATATACAATGCCGATTCATGGCGAGAACAATAATAACGATAGCAGCGGAAGACAAGAAATGGCTGGATAATTACAGCCACAGGGTCAACCTGTCGAGCGCCGAGATAATCCGCCGCGCGATCAAAGAATACCGCAGGCAGGTCAGCAAAGGAGATCTGAAACGGGTTCTGGAGGCGACGACCGGCAAATGGAAATCGATCAAAGCGGATAGCCAGGAATATGTCAATGATCTTCGAAAGGAATGGGAACCGTGGAAATGAAGCCCATCTACCTGTTGGAGTCTGTAATCTGAGAAATCTGCGTAATCTGTGGATTTGTCTTTTTTATCCGCAGAGTACCTAGATTTCTCAGATCGTATCGCGGGAGTTACAAGACTTTCCAGTTCGATTGATCTTCAGCCCGACCGTCTGAGCAGGAAAGGTGGGATTTTTGTGAGGTTGAACGCAGTCGGCGCTTCGCCGACGATCTTATAGGTGATCCGGACCTCCAATTCATTCCCATAGAGCGGTTTCGTTCCTAACAATGAATATGTGTTTTTTTCAAGAGAATGGGATCTCGAAAAATACACTCGCTTCGATGATAAAAACATGTCTCCAACGGCTATAAAAATTGTCTCCGCGTTCCAAATGTTGTCTGCGCCTTGAAGAAGATCGCTCGATGGCAAAGAAGATCGGCAACGACACAAAGCAATCGTCTTTGACACAAAGAAGATTGTTTTAATCGACAAATGAGTTGGTTTTCGGCTTTGACAATCGTCTTTGTCGCTTTGATGATTGTTTTGTGTCAAAGACAATCGTCATTATAACGAAGCCAATTTGTTTTGAGCCTGAGACAATCTTCTTCAAGCCCGAAAAGATTTTTTTTGCCTCGTTGCCGATCTTCTTTGTGTCGTTGCGATTGTTTTTGTGTCGGAGACGATTGTCAAAGTAACAAAGACAATTATTTTTGAACCTGGACAATCTTCTCCTGGCCGAAAATTTCTTTTTTGCCTCGTTGCCGATTGTCTTTGCCATCGAGACGATCTTTTTTGCCTCGTTGCCGATTGTTTTTGTGCTTTGCCGATTGTTTTTGTGTCGAAGACAACTGTTTCAGTCCAAAGAAGATTATTTAAGGTTCGGCGAAGCTTTGCCAGTCCCCGCTGGTTGTTTTTGGAGCTCGTAGAGTTGTAGGGGGCAGGTCAGGAATTCTGATATTATAAATTGGCTGGTTTTATCAGAGCAGCCAATGAGTTTCAAGGTAGACGCGGCGTCTCGCCGCGTTCGACTTGCTGTTTAGTAAAGATAAGGCACGCGGCGAGACGCCGCGTCTACCTTTCTTGAGCTATTAATGTTTGCGACTTCCAAATCTATGTGGCGGCGGATTTCCTATTTTTTTGTTTTGGCATTGCTTGCTTCGGCGGCGACGGCAGCCGACTCAGTAAAAACGCTGCGGGCGGATCTCGACAAAATCTTTTCAGACAAAGCCTTCGCTGGTGCGAAATGGAGTGTCGAGGTCTATTCCCTCAACCGCTCGGAAAAGCTGTATGAACGCGATCCGGCCCAGCTTTGCATTCCCGCCTCAGCCAACAAAATCATTACCGCCGCCGTTGCGCTCCTGCGTCTCGGCCCGGATTACCAGTTCAAAACCCGCGTACTGGCAGATGGCAATATCAAAGACGGCGTTCTCGAAGGGAACCTGGTAATTGCAGGTTCAGGGGATCCATCGAACTCACCCAGGCTCCAGGCCGGGGATCCCCTCCGCACATTCAAGGATTGGGCGGAAAAGCTGAAGGAGCGGAACATCAAAGCCATCTCCGGCGATATCGTGGGCGACGGAGGAGCGTTTGAAGAAAACTCATACGGACAGGGCTGGGAATGGAACGACCTGACCCAAGCCTATGCGGCACCGGTAAGCGCATTGCAATTCAACGAGAATCTCGTTTCCTTCCGGATAATGCCCGGCCTTGAGAAAAGCAGCCTTCCTTTAATAGCAGCTCTCCCACTGCCCGATTATTTAAGTTTTGAAAATAGGATCGTTACGGAAGCGGAAAATTCCTCCGCAAACATACGAATCGAGCGCGGCGCCTCAAGCGATCAGGTCGTATTGCGCGGATCGATTCCTTTGAAGTCTCCCGGAATTATCCGGGACGTCCCGGTTCGATTTCCCATCCGCTATTATCTTACGGCCCTGAGCCGCACTTTAAGCGAACAAGGGATTGACGTATCAAAAACCGGAATCCGGGAAACCAGAACGACCCCATCGTCTTCCCTGCTGTGGACTCATCTTTCGCCTTCGCTGTCCGAAATAATCAAACCGCTTCTTAAAG
This sequence comes from Acidobacteriota bacterium, assembly GCA_023265215.1. Classification (GTDB taxonomy): domain Bacteria; phylum Acidobacteriota; class UBA6911; order UBA6911; family UBA6911; genus UBA6911. The sequence continues at coordinate 840 of JAHFUH010000238.1, read as the reverse complement.
AAAGCCTGAACTTGTGGGCCGAAACATTGGAACGCGTTTTGGGCGTGGAACTGCGGAGCGAAGGAGCCTTTTCAAAAGGCCGGGAAGTGGTAGAGGAAACGTTAAGCGGAATGGGAATAGAGAAAGGAAGTTACAATTATGCCGACGCCTCCGGGCTTTCCCGCCTGAACCTGGTCAGTGCGGATACGCTGGTAAGAATTTTGAAGTCCATGCACGAGCGTTCCTGTTTTTCCATTTTTTATGATGCCCTGCCGGTCGCCGGATTCGATGGCACGCTGGCCAACAGGATGAAAGGAACGGCGGCGGAAAACAATGCACATGCCAAAACCGGCACGATGTCCAATGTGTCGGCAATATCCGGGTATGTCCGGACCAAAAGTGGAGAGTTGCTTGCGTTTTCCATGATAGCCAATAATTACCTGTTTTCGAAAACAAGGGCTGAATCGGCTGAGGACGCAGCCATCGCCCGTCTGGCCAATTTCTCTCGAAAGTGACAAAATATAAACGAACGCATCGAGACGCCTGGTTATGGCGTTCATGCATTTTGCACAAATGCAGTCGTCCTAAAAAGTGCATTAGCGATCGGTGCGTTGAAGACATGGAGTAAGCGCCAAAGGCGCGTACGATACCAGCCTGGGGCAACGCCCCATAAGCGTTAACCTATTTTTTTAAGCCGCGTAGCGGCGATTTGAATTTAGCCCGGCCTTTTAAGGCCGGGAACAGTGGTAATCAGAAAACAATGCGTCGCGTAGGTCGTGAGAAAAAATCGAAGTTGAGGCGCGAAGCGCCGGTAGTGAATAGCCCCGAGCGTCAGCTCGGGGTGAATGGAAATCCTGGGAA
>JAHFUH010000758.1 GCA_023265215.1 Acidobacteriota bacterium | reverse complement strand
CGAGAACATTACGGGAGAGGACCTTGATGTTGCGGACGGCGGGTTCCTGTGCATCAATTTGACGACCGGCGGGAATCAAAGCACTCCCGACGATACGGTCGAAGGGGATATCGGCCGCCCTCTGCTCCGGAATGTTCTTTTCTCCAAAATCCGGATGAAAGATGTAACCACCCTGGCCGAGGTCATTAAGGTGGATCCTGAAAAACCGCTCCAGGGATTGTCACTATTGAATTTTACCGGGAACTGCCAGAAGGGAATAACGCTGGTGAATGTGAGGGATGCGGCCCTGCGCGGCATTAATGTGACCGGATTCTCCGGCCCGCTGCTGGCCGTAGAGAACACTACAGGCTCCGGCCTGAAAGGTGCGGTCAAATACGTGAAATAGTATGGGACGCGGAATACGCGGACCACGCGTTCCTATTTGAGATATTCCGCAAGCGGCAGCTTAAGAGCTTTTATTTCTTCCACTGCTATGCGGGCTACTGCGGTGGCTCCTTCGACATTGAGATGAGTATCGTCCTGCACTCCCTCAGGACGGTTCGGGTATGCATTGGGGAGTGCGTACAAGTAAATGGATTTGGATTTTTCAGGTCCGAGGTCCGACACAAGCTTTTGCGTTTTGAGTTGAAGATCCAGCAAAGGAACTTTCAATTCCTGGGCGGCCTGGCGCACAGCACCAGGGTAGTCGCCATGCGTGTCGGTAAGATTCCCCTGTTCATCAAATTTGCGGCGGACAATCGAAGTGCACAAAATGGGGAATGCTCCTTTTGCGCGCGTCTCCTTTATATATTTTTGAAGATTGCCCTTGTAGGTTGTGAATGGATGGGTATGACGTGCCTCATCAGGCTTCTGATCATTGTGCCCAAACTGGATGATGACATAATCGCCGGACTGCATGCTGTCCAGAACAACCTTCCACAGCCCTTCATCTATAAAGCTTTTCGAGCTTCTTCCATTTTTAGCGTGATTGGAGACTTTTACCGTATCCTTAAAGAAGGATTGCAGCATTTGTCCCCACCCCGTTTCCGGCTCGGTTTTCGGATCTTTGTCGGCCATGGTGGAGTCGCCGATCATAAAAACATGGATAGGTCGGGCCTGCTGCTGGAAACCAAAAACTGAGATGGATAGAAACAAGATCAATAGTAGTTGCTTCATAGAGACCGCCCTGGGTTAAGATATTAAAAATTTAATTGGAAAGCCAAGAAAATGAAACCTCAGACAAGAATTTGCATGTTGCTGGTAGTGGCTGTTTGTGCGGGGCTGATTCAAGCGCAGGATCCAGGCGCTGTTGTCGGGCCGGACCCGCGCGAGATCCCGATTCCGCGAATAAAGACACCGATAGGGACTTTGCCGGGAGTCCGCCAGTTGCCCGTCCGAAAAGAGATGCCGGATGTGATGACAATGAACAACGGGAAGAAGGTTACGACGCCCAAGCAATGGCAGAAGCGCCGGGAAGAAATGAAGAAGATACTGCAATACTACGCAATCGGGCAGATGCCGCCGCCGCCCGGCAATGTAAAGGGAAAAGAGATCAAGTCGGAAGCCGTGCTCGACGGCAGCGTCCAATATCGTCTTGTGCATCTGACTTTTGGGCCTGCGGAAAAGCTAAGTCTGGACATCGGCATTTTCACTCCGTCCCAGGGAGGGCCGTTTCCGACGATTATTCTGCAGAGCGGCACTCCACCGGGAGCCACCTCATTGCCGCGTCTGCCACAGGGCCCGAACCAGGGAAAAGGCCAGGATGTATTACTCCTCGTGGGCCCGGCGCCCGAAGAGGAGAAGAAAGCGGATTCACCGGCGGCCAAATCGATTCCCGGCGTTTTTGAAGCTACGGCACAATCGACAGCCAAGCAGAACGCGGATGTTTTTCGCAGGGGATATGCGCTTGTGGTATTCAATCCCAATGACTGTGCCGAGGACACGACTCTGCGCAATCTCGACGGCAGCTGGGCTTTCCGCAGTACCCGATTTTTCCCGGCCTATCCCGGCTACGACTGGGGCATTCTCGCCGGCTGGGCCTGGGGAGCATCCCGAGTGGCTGATTACCTGGAGAAGGATCCCTCCATCGACAAGACAAAGCTCATCATCACCGGCGCTTCGCGCAACGGGAAATCCTCGATGATCGCGGCGGCATTTGACGAGCGCCTGATGGGGGCACCGGTAGTGACCGGGGGCGGAGGGATAGGAGCCTATCGCTTTACCGGCCCGCGCAAGAGCGAGACCCTGGACATAATGCAGAAAAAATATCCCAACTGGTTTTCACCGAACCTGCACGAGTTCTGGGGCCAGGTGGAGAAACTGCCTTTCGACGAGCACTGGTTCCTCGCGCTCGCCGCTCCGCGGCCGTTTATTGCGCTGGAAGGAGACACCGATACGATTTCTCTTCCGGAGGCGGTCCGGCAGTCCATTCTCGGCGCCCAGCCCGCCTATGCTCTGTTCGATGCGAAGGACAAGCTTGGCGTGAACTATGCAAAGCATGGTCACGCCTTCACTGCGGAAGATTGGACCGCGATGATGGACTTTTTCGACAAGCAACTTCGCGGCAAACCAATCGATCGCCAATTTGACCGCTTCCCGATTGAGTGAAAAACATGATGCGATATTTCGCCCTGCTTATGCTGTGCATCGTTTCAGCCCTCTCAACCGCAGCTGACAAGGAAATTG
>JAHFUH010000757.1 GCA_023265215.1 Acidobacteriota bacterium | reverse complement strand
TTACCAATAACCTAATCCCGGCCTGACGGCCGGGCCTATTCACTGGCGGCCCTTCGGGCCTCATTCGGCATCCTGAGCAATGAGGATCCAATCCAAGCCCACAGTGTCACGTGTGGGTAACTGCCAGCGCTGTGCGGGGCAGGCCAAAGACACGCCTTCCAGGCGTGGTCGATTACAGGTCTTGGAGGTCTTCGCGGTTCAGTTTTTCTGATTTGGCTTCACCCCCAAATCTCTCCTTTTGCCTCACGTAACTAAAGTTGGCAGCTCATCCAAAGAAATCTCTATTTCACAGCTTGCGCGCCAAGATAGAATACCCCCCTCAATTTACAGGCTGACCGGGGATGAAAGAAAAAACGCTGGCTGATATTGTTGAAAATTTCTACAAGCGCCGATCGGAAACGGCCTATGTGCGGAGGTGCGGCTATAGGAATATGCGATGGTCCTATCGATATGTAGCCGAATCAGCGTATCAGTTTGCCGCAGAGTTGCAATCCCGAGGCATCCATCACGGAGATCGTGTGTTTTTGTGGGGGGAGGACTGTGTTGAGTGGGTGATTTCATTTATGGGCTGCGTTCTACACGGTGCAGTCGTTGTTCCCATGGATCGTGGCGCGTCATTGGAATTCGCGAGGAGCGTGTGCCGCCAGGTTGATCCTCGTCTGTGTATTGGGTCGCAGAAGCAGCCGTCGATTGATTCATCGTTGCCCGGCATAACCTTTGAGAGTTTCCCTGCGGCGCTGAAACGCCATCCCAAAACGCCTCCGCCTCCGCCTGATTTAGTAGCCACCGACACGGTTGAAATTGTATTCACTTCCGGAACAACCGCAGATCCGAAGGGAGTGGTGCTATCGCACAAAAACATCCTGGCGAATCTCAAACCGCTCGAAACTGAAATCGCCAAATACCTGAAATATGAACGAGTTTTTCATCCACTGCGCTTTCTGAATCTTTTGCCGCTCAGCCATGTGTTTGGCCAATTCCTGGGGCTTTTTATTCCTCAAATTCTGGGAGGCGTCGTTGTCTTTCAGGACAGCCTTAATCCTTCTGAAATCGTTAGCACCATAAAGCGTGAGCGGGTTTCCGTGCTCGTAACCGTCCCGCGAATAATGGAGACGCTCCAGGCCAAGATCGAGCGCGACCTGGAATCAAAGGGAGGGCTGAATCGGTTCAGGAAAGAATTTGACTCCGCAGAGAGCAAGCACTTCATGAAACGCTGGTGGATTTTCCGACGCGTCCATCGTCAATTCGGCTGGAAATTCTGGGCGTTTATATCGGGGGGAGCAAGCCTTGGCGCTGAAACCGAAACGTTCTGGCGGCGGGTGGGATTTGCCGTGGTTCAGGGCTACGGACTCACCGAGACAACTTCGTTGATCAGCCTCAATCATCCGATGAAACTGGGGAAAGGATCCATCGGCAAGGTAATGCCGGGGCGCGAAGTGAAGCTGTCCGAAAATGGCGAGATTCTGGTTCGAGGCGAAAGCATTGCGGAAAGCTATTTTCAGGGAAACGAAATGAAGCCCGTCTGCGGTGAGGAAGGCTGGTTCCATACCGGCGACATGGGTGTGATGGATGAAAAAGGAAACCTTTATTTCAAAGGGCGCCTGAAAAATGTCATCGTCAGTCCGGAAGGGATGAATATCTATCCGGAGGATCTGGAGAAGGCTTTGAGAAGCGAGCCTGAAGTCCGGGATTGTGTTGTCCTGGGCCTGGAGCGCGATGGAAATGCAGAAGCTTGTGCCGTGCTGCTTCTGGAAAAAGGCCGGGATCCGGAACCTGTGATCAAGCGGGCCAACAGATCACTTGCCGAGTACCAGCATATGCGACGATGGTTTGTATGGCCCGACGAAGATTTTCCACGGACCCCTACACAGAAACCACAAACAAAAATCATACAGGAATTTGTCGATTCGCATTTTCGCGGGGCTCAAAAGGAAGAGACAGGCGGCGGAATGCTCGCGGATATCATCTCCAGGATCACAGGGCGCAAAATTGATCAAATCTCAGAAGGGAGCAATTTAACCAAGGATCTGAATTTGAGTTCGATCGAAAGAGTCGATCTGTTGAGCGCGCTGGAGGACACGTTTCAATTGGATCTCAACGAATCGCGTTTCACGTCTGCAAGCACGGTCGGGGATCTCGAAAATATGTTGAGACGGCCGGCTCAGCAGCGCACAGATTTTCAATATCCGCGCTGGGCGCAGCGCTTGCCGGTGGTGCTCATCCGCATCCTGGTATATTACCTGCTTTCCCGGCCGGCAACTCTGCTGATGGCATGGCCGCGCGTCAAGGGGCGCGAAAACCTGCGGAATCTGCGCGGTCCCGTGTTGTTCATTTGCAATCACATTACTCAGGTGGATGTCGGATTTGTGTTGGCAGCTCTGCCTCCGAGGCTCCGGCACCGGCTTGCTGTCGCAATGTGGGGGGAATTGCTTCAGTCGATGAGGAATCCTCCCAGGAGCATGTCTTTCGCAAAGCGGTGCATTGAAAAAATCTCCTACAGTCTGGTTGTTGCCCTCTTCAATGCCTTCCCTTTGCCCCAGCAAACCGGTTTTCGGGAGAGTTTTTCCTTTGCAGGGGAATTGGCCGATCAAGGCTACTCCTTATTGGTCTTCCCGGAAGGGATGAGGACGAAAGACGGGAATTTGTCTCCTTTTAAAGCGGGGATTG
>JAHFUH010000237.1 GCA_023265215.1 Acidobacteriota bacterium | reverse complement strand
ACAATCGACCAATTGGAGAGAGCATCTCCCTTAAGTTTTTCAGGATCAGAAAAGAACAGGATGGATGGTTTTGCCCCGCGCAATGCAAGATAACGAGCCGCAACAAATCCATCGCCGCCGTTGTTTCCTCTGCCGCAAAAGATCACAATTCGCTTGTTGCGGAATTCCGGACAGGCTTTTTCGATTTCGTCGGCCACGGAACGGCCGGCATTCTCCATCAGCAAAATGGAAGGGATGAAATACCGCGCTGTTGTCAGCCTGTCTACTTCAGCCATTTGTGCCGCTGTCAGTATCTTCATCGTGTCCCCCGTTTAAGCCTTCAGTCTACGGCCATCAGTTTGCAATCCTCAACAGATCTTCAAAACTCTAAAGGTGCTGCCGGCTGCAGATTAATTGACACTCATCTCCAAGAAAGCCTAATATCATTATGAAACATCCGGGCGCCTGGGACATCAAAGTCACAGGAAGATTAGGCTAGGCTATTAGCTTTATGACAATGCTTAGCATAGCGGGCCTTGATCGAGAAAACAACGCCCTGGTGGAGGATGATGTATGAAGAAACCATTTGCGAAATTGCTTTTATTCAGCCTTTTAGCGGCTTTGCTTTCAGTGACTGGCTTCGCCAGAAAGCATGAGGACGTTCAGAATATCAGCAACCGCAAGGTCTCGGGAAAAATCTTCGGAATTTTCCCGAATCTGGTGTCTCTGGAAAAGGAAATGAGCCTTGGCCAGCAAGTGGCGGCAGAATTTGAACAGACTGCCAAGCTGGTGGAAGACCCCGTAGTTTTAGAGTACATTGACCGGATTGGTCAGAACATCGTTAAGCATTCCGACGCCAAAGTCCCCTTCTATATCAAGGTAGTCGACACTGACGAAGTTAACGCCTTTGCCTTCCCAGGCGGATATTTCTATGTAAATAAAGGTCTCGTGCTGGCTGCCGACAATGAAGCAGAACTGGCAGGGGTCATGGCGCACGAAATTTCACATGTGGCTGCCCGACACGCCACCGCCCGCATGTCGAAGGGCCAGTACCTTCAGTTTATGACTATCCCCGCTCTCTTCGTCGGCGGTTACTGGGCGCAAATGGCAATCCAGAATGGACTCGGGATGGGGCTGAATCTGGAATTAATGGGAATCACAAGGGATTCGGAGAGAGAAGCGGATCAGTTGGGAATTCAATACCTTTGGAATTCCGGCTACGATCCCAATGCCTTCGTCTCCTTCTTCGAGAAACTGCAGGAGCAGGAAAAAAACAAACCGGGGAAATTGGCAGGATTTTTCCGCACCCACCCTTCCACCGACGACCGGATTATCGCATCCCTGAACGAACAACGCTTTTTGACGGAAAAGGACAATTACATCATTAACACCTCGGAATTCGATCGCGTGAAAGCCCGGCTGCAATCCATTGACAACGCTCAGAAATCGGAAGAATCGAATACCTCCAAGGAACAGAAAAGACCAACCCTGAAGCGCCGGACAGAAGACGGAACGCCGGATCCTAACGACACCGGAGGAGATGACAGTTCCGCACCCAAGAAGAGCCGGCCAACCTTGAAGAGACCCAGCGACCCGGCTGACTCAAATCCTAAGCCCTAAAACTGGCTATCGGCAATCAGCTATCAGGAATCAGCAGTCGGCAATCAACTGACTGCTGATTCCTTTGCCATAAAAGAGCCGTCATTTATCAGATATCAGCCGTCAACACCTCCATGCTTTGCTGACGATTGACTGCTGATGGCTTTTTTTGATTGATTTGGGCACCCTGTTCATTGATCATAGGGGGCTTTGAAGAAAGGCCGGAACCCCCTGACTTGCTTTTGTTGACACTGCTTACGCGGATTCTACGACACCTTTCGCAGATAACAATTCTGAGCACGCTTATGAAACATTATGGCTTGTATGATCGTACTTTAATGTTGGCAGGTTTGGACTTCTTCGGTTGCAGACTAAACTTAGGAGCTTGATGATAATGAGAACTTTGGACGCAGCCCCCTGCCGGGGCAATCGTTATTGTTGGTTTACAATTTTGGCGGTACTTACTATCACACTGGGATTAACCAGTGCCTCACACTCGGGAGCGTACGCGCAGAATCAGCAGCAGGCGCAGCCGAGCCAAGCCGGCCTTCCTACCATAGTACTGGTCCCGGTTTCCCTAGAGGGTCCGATTGAGCGCGCTCAAAAAGACGGAACAGCGCTGCCCCTCTCGCTGCGGGATGTCACGAAGATGGCCCTTCAAGCAAATCTCGACATCGCAATCGCTGAAACTCGGGAAGTTGGTTTGCAGCAGGATCTCATTTCTGCACATGCCTCCTATGACCCCAAGTTCACTGGCAGCTTCGGCTGGCAGGTTTCAAAGAGTCTGAACAACAACTCGTACGATGCAGCAAAGACCCCTATAATGTCGTCGCTGAGCCATTCGTGGAGTTCACAGGTTAGCCAGAATGTGCGCACCGGTGGCAACTGGAGTTTCAGCCTGGGTGGTAGCCGCTCTGACAGCAATTCGGCTTCGCTGCTTGCCAACCCTTCCTACAGTACTAATTACCGCATTAGTTTCCAACAACCCCTGCTTCAGAATTTTCGCATTGACAGTGCACGGAACCAGCTCAAAGTCGTGAATCTCAATATGAAGAACAACGACAGCACCTTCAGGAAGCAGGTTTCCGACACGGTCGCGCAGATTCAAAACGCGTATTGGGACCTCGTCAGCGCCATCAGCTCCTATCAAAATACGAAGAGCAGCCTGATCCTGATAAGGACAACCGTCGCCCAAAACCAGAGGAAGGTTGAGGTCGGCACCATGGCTCCTATTGATGTTCTCAGCAGTCAATCCAGCCAGGCCAGTCAGGAAGTGCAATTACTCGCAGCTGAGGATACCATTGTGTCCAGGGAAAACAGCTTGAAGCAATTGATCTCGAAAGATCGCTCTGCCGACATCTGGGGCAAAATAGTCGTTCCTACCGACAAACCGAGCTTTGTGGAATACAACGTCGATTTCCGCCAGGCAGTCGAGACCGCTCTCAGCAAGCGTCCCGAGATGGAACAGTCGGATATCACCATGCAAAAGAGCGATCTCGACATTCGAATGCAAAAAAATTCCCAAAAATGGAATTTGAGTGTTACCGGGCAGCTATCGGGAGCAAGCAAGTCGGTGCCGGAAAACAACTTTAGCTTCTCGCGCAAATACTGGGGGAGTCTTGGAACCTCCTATCTGTACCTTTTCAATACGACGCCTCCCAGCTGGCAAGTAAGCATGAATCTTAGCTTCCCATTGAGAAATAGGGATAATGAAGCCAGGATGGCACAGCTGAAGATCAATAGACAGCAGACACTCATGAACCGCAACAAGCAGGAGCAGTCGATTATCGTGAGTGTTCGCAATGCCGTCCAGACTTTGCAAACCGCAAAAAAACAAATTGACACCGCGAAGATCGGGACACAACTTGCGCAGGCAAACCTGGACGCTGAAAACAAGAGGTTAGATGCCGGTCTGAGCCAAACCTTCCAGGTGCTCCAAGCTCAGGATAGGTTGGCCAGCGCTCAAAGCTCCGAGCTGAGTTCTTACATCTCCTATCGCAGGGCCATCGTTAATCTCCAACAGCAGATGTTTACGCTTCTTGATGAAAGCAATATCAACGTTGGATCCGATATCCCCAAGAACCAGATACCCGACCTTAAATAGAATGACGAGTGACGAATGACGATTGACGAATTAGAACCTTAAGAGTAGGATTTGCGGGTTTATAATTCGTCATTCGTCACTCGTACTTCGGAATTCGATTCAATGCATCCAGAGTCGTTTGTATATGCTTTGTTTGGCCTGGTTATCGGCAGCTTCCTGAACGTTTGCATCTACCGGCTTCCCCGTAATACATCGATCGCGCTTCCGCGCTCCCGCTGCACGCATTGCGATACCCCGATCCGTCCATACGACAATATTCCCGTCCTATCTTATATTTTTCTCCGGGGGAAATGCCGCTCCTGTGGAAAGTCAATTTCCATCCAGTACCCTTTGGTTGAACTTTTGACGGGCCTGGCATTCTATGGTTGCGCACAAACCTGGGGCTTCACTCCCCCGACTTTCGTCAACTCGCTTTTCCTAGCCATGGTAATCGTTCTTATTTTCATTGATTACCATCACCAGATACTCCCGAATGTCATAACTTTGCCAGGAGCGGTTGCGGGAATTGTCCTGAGTTATTTTCAGGACCATAGATTTTATGAGGATGTTTTTTCATCCCGCATAGCATCGCATTTTGGTTTGGAAAATATTCAGTTTTTTTTGGGCTCCGTTCTGGGCGCCATAACCTGGGCGGTGATTTTTGTTATCGTGGGATTGGGATATCAAAAACTCCGGAAGATTCAGGGCCTTGGCATGGGGGATGTAAAAATGATGTTAATGGTCGGCGCATTTCTCGGAATTCGCCTTGGATTCATGACCATTTTTGCCGGTTCGCTTCTCGGATCCATTTTGGGGATAGGTCTCATGCTCGTCGGCCGCGCAAATATGCGAACGAAGCTCGCTTTCGGTGTTTTCCTGGGTATCGGCTCTGCATTTTCGCTCTTCTACGGTCTAGATCTCCTTAACTCTTACCTGCATTATTTTAAGCCTTAGATTTACTCAGAGTAAATCTAAGGGCATGCGCAAGAATTACTTGGCATTTTGCTGCCGCAGCCCGAAGGTGCGCGGCGCCGGGCGGGCATCTGCTTCGGTGCCGCTCCTCGACAATGACACCGCATCGCCTGCGTCGCGGCGCCTTGCATCTGCCCCCCCGGCACTCGCGCCAAAATGCCAAGTAATTCTTACGCATGCCCTAAGACCCAAAACCTCGATTTTTTCGCTCAAAATGGATTTTGTTCATTGGATCAAGCATGAGCCGTGGATACAGCCTGATCGAATGCCTGATTGTTATTATCTGCGGCGCAATTCTGCTCACGGTTGCGGTCCCAAACATACAGGCATTTCAGCAGACATGGGCTTTGTGGGGAGGAGTGAAATTGGTGGAAACCTCCCTGTACTGGGGAAGAATGCATGCCATTTCCTCCAATTCTTCAATGATGTTTGAGGTGGCCGGCAACGGACATGAATTCTGGTGGACCGACCCGATCAGCGGCCTTCATTTCGCGGGCTCGGTACGCCGCCTGGATCGCGTTCGAATCGTATCCGCCCCCAAGCACCCGCTCCGTTTTTACCAGCACGGGAATGCCGTACCTGCCGGAACCTATACTATCCAGGGAGACATAGGATCTTTTTCGGTAATCGTGAGCCCCGGAGGAAGAATCAGGGTTCAGAAGAATTGACGATTTGCGATTGACGATTGGAATCAAACTCTGTGGGTTCAATCGTCAATATGGGTGAGGGAGATAAGCTTTTGCAGGCAATCCGACGCCTTACCGGAATCTATCGATTCTCTCGCAAATTGAATGCCTTCGCGCAGACTTGTCGCTTTCCCGCCTACGACCAGTCCGGCAGCTGCATTCAAAAGAACAACGTCTCGTTTGGCTCCGTCCTGCCCGGAGAGAATTTCACGGATTATTTCGGCATTCCTGCCGGCATCGCCGCCCTGGATTGCGGAAATTGGAGCGCGCGCAATTCCAAAATCCTCAGGCGTCACATAATAGGTTCGGACCTCGCCATCCCGCACTTCCGATATTTTGCTTTCACCGCTGATTGTGATCTCATCAAGGCCATCCGACCCGTGAACCACAAAAGCACGCGCAGCCCCCAATTCGCAGAGGACCTGGGCCATTATTTCGGTAAGATCCTCATTGTAAACGCCGAGCACCTGGGCATTCGCATGAGCCGGGTTGCATATCGGACCAAGAAGGTTGAAAACGGTGCGAATTTTCATTTCGCGGCGGGCAAGAACCACGTATCGCATCGCATCGTGCAACAGGGGAGCATAGAGAAAACCAATTCCCGCTCCCTCGATACATCGCGCAACAGCCTCGGCCGTCAATTCGACGCGCATTCCCAATGCTTCCACAACGTCAGCGCTCCCGCACAGACTGGAAACGCTGCGATTGCCGTGCTTGGCGACTCTGACACCCGCACCGGCCACAACAAACGCGGTTGCGGTGGAAATGTTGAAAGTTCCAGTCGCATCGCCGCCTGTGCCACAGGTATCCACGAGCATATCCCGGTCTGTTCCCGAAAAGGCTGCTCCAACCGAAACTCGAGGACGAACCGGGGACGCTTTCGACCGTATTACCTTTGCAAAACCGATGAGCTCGTCGACGGTTTCGCACTTCATCCGGAGCGCAGTCAGGAAAGCGGCTATTTGCGCATCGGTGGCTTTGCCGGTCATGATTTCGTTCATAACCGACTCTGCTTCGGAACGGCTGAGATGCCGCCCATCCACAACTCGCTTAATCCCATCAACTATATCCAATGTATTCCTCTGATGATTTTCAAAGTATATCCGAGGAGGCTACCATTTCTGAAAAACAAAAGCGCCACGGATTTCACTGATTTAATAATTTATATCAGTGAAATCCGTGGTTGGAATGGCACACAATGCCGATTAGATAAAGGGATCGTGTGAGCATATGCCCAAAGACTGTTTAAAAAAATCTCAGGGATTCAGCCTGCTGGAAGTAACAATTGCCTTGATGATTTTAACTTCGGGCCTGTTGGCGGCAGGCCAGCTGATATATGCAGCCACAGCCTCAGGTTCACTGGCGCGTTCAAAATTCGCAGCAGCGGTTGCCGCACAGGATAAACTGGAGCTGCTTTCAGCCCTTTACGCTCAAAATCCTTTTGCAGACGAACTCACGATCGGCGATCACGGGCCGCAGCAGGCAATGATAGCCAATCCTCTTGAAGGAAATGCACTGAACATTTTTAATATCTATTGGAACATAAGCGAAATTTCAGATCCGCGCCCCGGCAGCAAAATCAATGCCAGGACGGCAAGGGTCATGGCAATCCCGATTCACTCCGGAGGAGCTGAAAACAAACAGGCTCGTCTCAATAAAATCGTGTCTATCTCCTCTATCTTCAGCCCGAAAGTGCCGTGATGAAAACCACAGGATTATTCCCATATCGATATGCAACCACCAGCCAGGCAGGTTTTTCTCTGCTCGAATTCATGATTTCTTCGATAATACTGCTGATTGTTTCTGCTGCAGTTTTCGGCATGCTGTCGGATATTCAGCGCACGGCTTCCTATCAGGCTGAAACGCAGACAATCGCCAACAGCGCACAGGCAGCCCTTCAGACAATCGAGAGATACATACGACAGGCGGGCAATAATCCCCGGGGCGCCAGCCTGGTTGGCATCAGCATCGTCGGTTCATCGGAAGTGCGTATCCAATCGGATATCACGGGATCGCTTGGCCCGGGGAATCCGGACAAGGGCGATCCGGACGGGGACGTAAATGATTCGGGCGAAAACGTCGCCATCCGCTATAACCAAGCGGCAAAAACTATTGAAATTGTTCCCAATGGCGGCCCTGCGCAGATCATTGCGGGAAACATAAACGGCTTTACTCTTATTTATTATGACGCCGACGGCAATTCAACCGGCGTTGGAAACAGTGTCTCCAGGATCAGAGTCATTATCAAAGCAGCCAGTTCTATGCCGAATCCTCAGACCAACAAAACTTTTGCAATGGAGATCGGCAGCGATATTCAGTTGGAAACTTTGCATCAGGATATTAATCAAATAGTATGAGTGGCATAAATGGGAGTGCGATCATGAGAAAATTTGTCACGCTTCTGCCTGCATTCTTTTTCATATTCATTTCAACGGCATATTCACAGTCGCTCGGCGACCTCGCGAACAAGGAGAAAAATCGCCGGGAAGGAATTAAGGGCGAAGTCAAGGTGATCATAGACGAACAGCCCGTCCAAAATAGCGAAAGCACTCAACCTGAAAACCAGAAGTCCGATGAAGTGGTCAAGCCTGAGGGGGATAAAAAGGAAGGCGCGCCTGCAGGAAG
>JAHFUH010000756.1 GCA_023265215.1 Acidobacteriota bacterium | reverse complement strand
TGCTCCCTGTGGCAATGATGACCCTTTTTTCTTTCCTTTTCACCTCTCTTGCTACAGCCACAGCTATCTCCTGGAAGCGCGGGAATCGAATAGCAGAACATTGGACCATAACATGCCTTCCTTTGGTACTGAATTCCTTCATTTCCGCTGCTTCCGCAGCATTCATCTCATTGTTGATTCCCTTTAATCACGCGGTGCCATTGATGTTTGCTCCTTTGATATTGGTAATTTGGGTGTGGACGAAAGCCCACCGGAATAGACTGATGCGGAAGACTGTATAACCGGTTGGACAGTCTTTGGATTCATTCGTGCGGCCAGCCCCCTTATGAAGCAAAAATATCATCAGTCCCAGCACAAGCAGGTGAGAGAAGGGTTAGGGCATCGGGAACATTTCAATTAGTTTTCCCATTGCTATGAATGGTTCTTCTAAAATTAAACACATTCTTTGCCTCTGGCTGGCGTATAAAATCAAACCCATCCTGAAATCTCGTAAGCGGCTGGTACGACGAGACTACATTACAGATATATATTCCTTCTTCCACACCATCCCGGATGCTAAGTACGATAGCGACATTTAGCCTGTGATCATACACTTTGACTGGCTTCAATTCTTTGATAGGCTCAGTCCAACAAATCGGCGGAATTTCATATTCTCCAGACTCAAATCCTACAGGAGGCCATCCTTTTCCCAATGCGGCGAGTAAGCTTTCACACCTACGGTCGCTTTCGAAAGCAGCATTCGCTATTTCGTCGCTGCCGTGCTTTGAGGATGAATTTGTCTGGCTGAAGGCAACTATGCAGATCAGGAGAAGCTCGCCAAAGACTAATATCCATTTAGTAAACAAAACCTTCATTTCTCCACCTGTCCAATGGGTTTCGCGTTAATTGTTTTATCTTACTACGGCAAAGCAGGGACTTTTGAAAAATACTTTCATGTCCTGGTAGATCCCCGGTTATAGCGTCTGCTGGTGCCTCTGGGACCTGCTCAACGGCTTCATTCAAGGGAATGTTATATAACTCGTTGGACGGCCAACGAATTCATTTTTGCACCCCCTGGCTTAACGGGAATCGGGCTTTCTAACAGATTCTTCCCCCTGAAGCCATGACAGAGCCACGCAGCAACCATCAGACTGATCCTGTCTGTAGCGGCGGGCGGGCAACCGGAATGGTATCCGCAACCACCGGAGCTGGATCTTGTGGGCCCAGAGAGATAGCAGCCTGAAATATCTCGGATGCATGACAAAAGAAGTGCCGCCTTTCGGGATCAAGAGAAGATGGCATAGGGGAGTCCTGCCTGGAGAGGAAACGGGGGCATGATCCTTTTCCGGGGCTGATGGGGTATAATGCTCCCATTAACTCAGATCAGGGCAAACATGGAGTAAACTCCGATGAAGCATAACCTGTTCATGCTTTCGCTATTCCTTGCGGTGCAAATGGCTGGTTCAGGATTGCTTGCTCAAACTGAACCAGGAGTTTTGAAACGAGAAGAAAATGAAAAGGGATGGTTCGTACCCGGCATTAAAGATCTTGACCACAGGAACGTGACTGGCAAACGAACGGAGATAATCGACGGGATTCTCATAAATATAACAACTTATTTTCCGTTTGCGGATGAAAGGGCAACAGTATCGCGTACCGATTCTTCAGGTAAACAAATAGAAGTAAATGTCGTAGTGAATGGGATCGTGCGGTTTGATGTCGCTGGAAAAGCGTTTTGCTATTTGATTGATACGTCTGGTTTCTCGGGCGGCAATGGTGGTCCAGGAGGTGTTTTGGGAAGCATAGCTTATTACGTTTTCTACGACGAAAAAGGGCAAGGCATATTTCAAACAAGGGTTCTCCCCAATATGGTTCTAGGTAGCCGTGATCTTTGGCATGTTCGCTTGCCCGCCTGGGTAAAGAGGGCAAGCCAGAAGCAATAGCAGCCCAGCCAAAAAAGGCATAGCGGGAAAGAGAGATAATATGCAAATATGGACAAAACAAGTTAGCTATCTATTAATATCAGCTTGCCTCTTACTGATCCATATCCCGCAAAGCTTTGGAGATATTGGTCCAGGATTTGATGTTCAATCGCTTTATAAACTAGTGCCAATTGTATGCAAAGCGACGGTTCAGGACATCCAACCCGTGCCAGTCATTTATGAAAATCGTCAATTTGAGGGTTCATCAGCCTCTTTAATCATTGATCGTTATTATAAAGGCACCGGCTCAAACATAATTGAAGTCCAATATCCATCAGGAAAGGATTTATCCGGATCAAAACAATCCGTGTATGGATGGGGATTTAGAGCACTTACAAAGGGGCAAACGTATATTTTATTTTTAAAAAAAGAAGATAGCGTTTACCGCTTTTGGTACGATGTCTATGATTCGTATATTCCAATCACTCCAGAATCCAAATCGAAAGCTGACGGCTTTCAAGCTATCCGTGAGGACATAGTTCATTCTGTTAACAGCAATTGGGAAATATCCCATCCTGCCATGGAACAAATACAAAATCATGGCTGGATTGAGGCATTACCAACACTTTTATCGATTCCTGAGAATGATTTGTCAAAACATATAAAAGCCGTGATCGTTCGTCTTCACTTGGGTGATCGTTCTGCCATTAGTGAATCACTTAAACTATTTCAAGAATCTCAACAATTTAAGGAAATATGCACTTTAA
>JAHFUH010000236.1 GCA_023265215.1 Acidobacteriota bacterium | reverse complement strand
AAGTGAAGCTTCCTCAGTCGGCTGGGCGCTCTGCGGACGTCTGAGAATCGGCCGGCCTTTTGCCCCAGGTTCATCTGCAGGCGTATCTAAAGCCGCTGTTTGGGTTTTAGCAGCGGATTTGGAGGATGGGCTATTCTGCGCCAGGACGGATTGTGCCGGAATTTCGAGCGGCTTTTCAAAGCGGGCTTCAAACATGGTATTGCGGGGCAGGTCAATATCAGGTCCGCGCTTGAGCATCGTGCCGATCACCGTGGTGGCCGCGCCTGCGCCTGCGCCGTAAATAGCCCCTCTCGGTCCGCCGAAGAGGATTCCGATAAGCGCGCCTTGTGCTCCGGCGCTCGCCACAGCCTTGATGTCCCCGCCCGATCCGGTTTCACCTTTAAGCTTGGGATCCTCTCCATTTTTTGAGTCAACGGGATCAAATCCCGCCCGGGTAATGATCGCCTGAAACGGAAGCACAGTCCCGTCGGGTAACTTCACATCCACAAAGCGCACTTGAAGCTCTGCTCGCCCCAACAGACGCCCGGCTCGCTTGGACTTCTTAACCTCGCCGCGTATGAGGCTTTGATTCGGTATAAGAATCTGATTATCGACAATGACATCTGCGGCGGTGTGAAATTCCAGCTTGTCTCCCTTTTTCGTGGTGCGCGTATGAAGGGGAGTATCGAGCTGCATAATGAAAATGTGGCCTGTGGGAATGGTGTCTACGCTGGATGTGGGCGGCTGTGATGACGTATCGGATGACTGCGCTATATTCACTTTGGCGCAAAAGCCAATCAGTGCAATTGCGATTGCGCCTGCAATTGCAATCTTCTTCATATGAATCCTCGCTCCGGAATGGCGGGAAAAATCCCATTACAAACACTGATTTGATGCTTCAAGAGTCGACAAAGGTTCACAAGTATTGTAATTAGTTGCCATCCGCAGAGCGGGGGTGATTTGATGAAGCCCTCAGGGTGGAGGCAAGCAATATCCAGGCTGCGTCCCGTAGGGACGGTTGAGATGGCGATTCTTAAATGATTCAGCCGTCCCTAACAGGACTGATTTCGTTCTTCTTGCCTGATTCCCGGCACTGAAGTGCCGGGCTGTTTTCACTGCGTCCCTTTGGGACGCGCGCTAAAACGGCAGAGCCTTTTCAGGTCGCGCCGCCTTGCATCTGCTCCCGCGGCGCTCGGAACGGGGCCCCTCCTAATACTTGGACAGGCTCCTAGAAGTTTACGAGAGGATCGAGAATCGGTATGTAATTGTGGGACTCTGTCACCCTGTGTATAGAAGGGGATGAGAATGGGCAGTACTGTCGGTTTGTGTCACGCCCTTACAGGGCTTTTTCTCTTTTGCGTCAAAGCCCAGGGCTTCGGCCGCTTTGCGGCCTTCGCCCTAGGCTTTGCTGCGCCGCGCTTTCAGCGCTGGGACTTGTTCTCTCTTGGCTTGACGCGCGTACCTTTCGGGGCCTTGAGAGTGCTATGACGGCTTGCCACCGGGAACACTCAGGTTAAAAGCGAAGGCTTATTCCCAGCCCGACTTTGTTCCTGATGGGACGATTTTACAAAACGCTTCTGCTGCACGAATCTGGCCGCCAAAGATCTTGAAGGAATGCCAGACATCAAGCTCGCCGGCCCCAGAAAAAACGGAACCCGGGCCGAAATTCATGCGCACCACCACAACTCCGAGTTCCTCGTCCACAGCCACAACCCGTTGAGTGATTTGGGCCAGGAGCGGAATCCTTTGGGTCTTCATGTTGTCGCAGCCTGCAAAAAATGTGCAGCCCGGCCCGGCCATCAGCTGGCCATTTTCAAAACGATATGCATCGGGCGCCATGGGCGAATCCACCTTTACGAAGCTGCCGATTTTCAGCCCTGCGGGGTAGGTCACAGCCGCTTTGATGGCATCTTCCCGGGAAGGGAGTTGCGATTTTTCCGGGACGAAAGTCATGGTTTTGCTGACGGTCTTTAGATTATCCGTATTGAAAAGCATTCCTTCCTTTTGACCGTGGACTGCCATGCTCTCAATTTCGGTAATTTTGTTGTCGGCCACTTTGAGTCTTACGACGTACATAACCGGCGCCCCCGCTTCCTCAACCAGGAGGAACGATACCGCGACTCCCTGACGAACATCCAGAATGTCCCTGCGGTAGCCTTGCAGGCGGGAAATGCCTTTCCAAATGCCTTCCCCGAGTTTCATCTCTTTGCAGTCTTCCGTAAAACGCACGTTAGAGGCAACCGGCAAAGCCTCGGGCTTGTGGGCTATCAGGGCATCCAGATACTTTGTGATAAATCCGCTCAGGCACTCGCGATTGCAGGCGGCTCTTGAAGCCTGATTCTGCATGGCGCCTGTGGTCATCAGCCCGAAGAAGATGGCCATAAGCAGCACTGCAAAAATGACGGGTATTTTCCTCGTGATCATTAAGTCCTCCTTTAGGAATAGACCTTTTATAGAAGCTTTTGACGCATAACTCAAGAGATAAAGCCTTCATGGCTAATCCAATCATTCGCTGTGAACCTAATGGCGCCGCAAAAATGACAATAGGATAACCTTCGGGTGGATCACCCGGGAGAAGGGGATCGTAGATGAGATTCAAAGCGCAAAGCAATTCGCGTTAGGGTAAATCGCCGCCTAAGGCGGGGCGAAAAGGCTCTGCCATTCCGGTGAGTGCGTCCCGGAGGGACGCTGTGAAAATAGCCCGGCACTTCAGTGCCGGGATTAAAAGAAGGATGAGAGAGGAAGTCCCGTAGGGACGATTGAAGTGTTAGCGCATCCAACAACTCAGCCGTCCCGTACGGGACTAGGATTGTGGTTTTCTATGAGTCCCGGAACGCTTTGCAGGTGGAGCGTTCATTCTAAACCTCAAAGTCTCTAAGAAATCGGATTTAGTCGCCGAAGCAGGTGCCGACGTTGCGCGCGGCCCGCAGAACCGGATCATCCAATGGTATGAGACGTTGTTTGCCTTCGGCATCTTCCAGTGGAATGTGTGTTACGACGCCATCCTTCATCACCACGAGGCGAGAGCGCTCTCCGGCGTCCAGCAGATCAACAGCCTTATCTCCAAACTCGGTGGCCAGTACCCGGTCTGCGGCAACAGGGCAGCCGCCTCGCTGGACGTGACCGAGCTTGACCGTGCGGGTTTCGATTCCCGTTGCGGCTTCAATGTCGTCGGCAACTTTTTGGCCGATGCCGCCCAGGCGTGTCGGATCTGTGCTGGTTGGGTCAATGCGGCTGACCACCTGCTGTCCGCCTTTGGGACACGCTCCTTCCGAAATGCAAATGATGCTGAATCGCTTGCCGCGCTTCGATCGGTTGACCACATACTCGCAAATAATATTTGTGTCGAAAGGAATTTCCGGGATAAGAATCACATCAGAGCCGCTGGCAATGCCGGAATGAAGCGCAATCCACCCTGCATTCCTTCCCATGACCTCCACGATCATGACGCGGTGATGGCTGGCGGCCGTTGTGTGAACGCGGTCGAGAGCTTCGGTTGCGATCGATACGGCTGTGGCAAAGCCAAATGTTACATCCGTTCCCCAAAGGTCGTTGTCTATGGTTTTGGGAACCCCGATGCAGTTGATTCCGAGGCGGACAAAATCGGATGCTACCGACATGGATCCATCTCCGCCTATGACGACGAGTGCGTCGAGATGATTGTGGGCTATGTGTTCAAGGCAGCGATCGGTGACATCGCGGGGCTCCGCCGAACCATTGGTGCCGGACATGTATTTGCGGGGTGAGACTTTGTTATTAGTGCCGAGAATGGTGCCGCCAAGCGTCAGTATGTTGCTGACGGACTCATTTGTCAGCGGCCGCATACGATTTTGGACCAAACCCAGAAAGCCATCCTCAATGCCCATTACTTCGAGATTGTGCCGCCCTAGAGCTGTCTTTGCTACTGCTCGTATCACAGCATTCAATCCGGGGCAGTCCCCTCCGGCCGTCATTACGCCAATTCGATGGATTCCCTTCATGCTCATCTCCAGTCAAAATCAATCAGGGCGGAAATATCGCCTCCTGACTGAACTAACCTGCTGCAAAGCAAACACGCTTGAATACTCGCCGGGAAATCTTACTACCAAAGTATGAATGAAAGAGCACCATTTCTAAGCGGTAAATCCATAGCCTGCAATTGATTCATCGACAATTTGCGTCATTGCCTTGCCGAATATTTGCGTCGGTCTGGAGCGGATTTAGCGCGCGGACTTAAATAAAATCTGGACACGGGGTATGCGAAATACTTGGAAAAACGAGGAAAAAACAAAAGTAATTATTCGCGATCGACAAATACCAGTGATCAATCCTACAATCAGGTGTATCTAATTAAGAGCAGGATTATTGATATGACCCATGTTCGCTCCATTGTCCTTTTGTTTTGCTTTGGTTCCGCGATTGTTCTTTGGGCTATTCCGCTGCAGCAGCAGACGAAGAAATTGCCTGAGGACAGCCAGACTATCCGAGTGAATGTTGAAATGGTGTCTTTGCCCGTTGTCGTGACAAATCAGGATGGCAGGCGGATCACGGATCTCAAACGGGAAGAGTTTGAAGTGTATGAGGACGGCGTAAAGCAGGAGATTTCAGGTTTTGGCGCCACAGATGAGCCATTGGAGATTGCGCTTTTGCTGGATACAAGCGGAAGCACGGAATTCCAGTTGGCCAAGATTCAAAATGCTGCCATCGAATTTGTCAACCAGCTTCATCCGGATGATGAAGTGGCGATTTTATCTTTTGCTGATGACACGACTCTTCAGGAGGATTTCAGCATAGACCGCAAAAAGAATGAATATGGAATCAAGAAAACGAGGCCCGGGGGGTGGACGGTATTGTATGAGGCCGTATGGCTTGCGCTGGAGGATGTTCTTAAGCCGATTAAGGAGCGCAAAGCGATGGTGTTATTTACCGACGGAGTGGACACGCACAGCGGCAAAGCAAGCGAGAAGGAGACCCTCGAACTGGCGAAAGAAACCCGGGCAACTATTTATTGTGTTTATTACAACACAGAAGGGGATCAATATCGTCGAAAAACCACGATTGGAGGTTATCCAACTCAGACAACCCCCCCGATCATTTTTAATCCGCTACCTCCTGTAATCGGCGGTTCAGGGTCGGGCTCGGGCTCAGATCCGGCTGAGTACAGTCATGGACGTGAATATCTTGCCAAGCTGAGTGAGTACAGCGGAGGCCTTTATTTCGACGGCATAACGGACCTCAGGGGGGCTTTTGCGAGCGTTGCCAAAGAATTGGCAAGCCAATACAGCATCGGGTATTACTCGAGCAACGGCAAGAATGACGGCAAATTTCGTAAGGTGGAAGTGAAGGTAAACAAACCCGGTCTCGTTGCCAGAACAAAGAAGGGTTATTACGCCCCAAAAGATACGAAGGACAATAAAGACAAAAAAGATAAAAAGAAGTGACGGTTATTCCGGCTTGCCAACAAGTCTTATTGGCTCCCTGCTTTTTTCGCCGGCTCTGCTCCAGGAATAATTCTGTTTCTCCAGTGATTTCTTTTCGGGAGTCCAGAAAAACGTTGACAGGCTGCTGAATTTCCGATTAATAGTTGACGCATTCATTGGTGTTAAAAATATGCAAAAATACTGTCTGTTCGCTTTTCTTTCGATCTTTGTTTCAGCCCCGGTATTCGGCCAGTCTTCGGAAATCTGTCTGGCCTGCCACGGCAATCGCGCTCTGACTGTTCAAAGGCAGGGGAAGTCCGTTTCGCTGTTCGTTGACAGCGAAAGCATGAAAGGCTCTGTTCATGCCCCATTGCCATGCACTATTTGCCACGTCGGGCTGAATCCCGCGGCGCTGCCGCATGCGAAAATCATGAAACCGGTCCAATGCCAGACCTGCCATCCGGCGAGCGGCATCGAGAAAAGCGTTCACGCACCGTTTGCGCAATGCGCGACCTGCCACGGAACTCATCAGATCCTGTCGTCAAAGGATCCAAAATCCGCGACCAACAGGCTAAATGTTTCAGAGCCTTGCGCTCAATGTCACCCGGTGGAGGGCCAGCAATTCGCTGTCTCATCTCATGGCTTGGCGTTGAAGCATGGAGGGAAGAAATCTCCTTCATGCATCGATTGCCATGGTTCGCACAAGATCGAACACATAGCCAGCCAGGAATCGCCTTTATTTAAAACAAAACAGGCAAAGGTTTGTCTGAAGTGCCACCTGAACGATCCCGAGGTGAGAAAACAGGTTGGTACTTCTCCCGGGTTTATGGAAGGCTATGAAACGAGCATCCACGCTGTTGCGTTGGCGTCTGGAAAAAAGAATTCCGCCACTTGCAGCGATTGCCACGGCGCGCACGATTCCATGAAAGCGAGTTCGCCGTCTTCGCGACTGAGTAAGTGGAACATCGCGGGCACATGCTCCCGCTGTCACGCGGAAATTGCAAAAATATACAACGAAAGCATTCATGGGACGTCCGTGCGGCAGGGGAGAGGCGAATCGCCGACATGCACGGACTGCCATGGCGAGCACCAGATTCTTGCCCCAAAGGACCCCCGGTCCCCGGTATCGCCGCGAAATGTTTCCGCTCAGGTATGCGCCGGATGTCACAATTCTGTTCGGCTGAATCAGAAGTATGGAATGCCCTCGGAGCGGTTCAATTCATTTATGGATAGTTACCACGGGCTTGCGTCAAGGGCGGGATCCGTTGAAGTTGCCAATTGTGCGAGCTGCCATGGTATTCACAACATCAAACCTTCCTCGGACCCGACGTCGACAGTTAATCCTGCCAATCTGGCCGCAACATGCGGCCGGTGCCACCCGGGCGCGAACCGGAATTTTGCCAGGGGCGCGGTGCATGTCGTAAATACGCGCGCGGCGGGCGGCGCTGTTTTATATTGGATCCGGGCTATTTACATCGTCCTGATCATCGTTGTTGTTGGGGGCATGCTCGCGCACAATTTACTCGACTTTGTGCAAAAAGCCAGGCTGCGGTTTGCCATGCGCGAGGGCAGGCTCGCGCATGAACACGGAACTACACAGTACATCAGGATGTCGCTAAACGAGCGGATTCAGCATGCCGTCATGTTTACTACCTTCATCCTGCTCGTTATAACGGGCTTCATTTTGAAATTCCCCGACGCCTGGTGGGTTGTGCCTATCCGTCAGCTAAGCGAGAAGTTTTTCGAAGTGCGGAGCCTTGTTCATCGCGTTGCAGGAAGCCTGATGATCGCGATAAGCGTGTACCACCTTTGTTACATTTTTTTCACCAGACGCGGCAGGGGATTTCTGAAAGATATTTTCCCCAAGTGGAAGGACGTGCCCGACGCATGGACAAACCTGCGCTATATTTCAGGATTTTCCAAGAACAAGCCGCTTTTCGATCGTTTTGGTTATATAGAGAAAGCGGAATACTGGGCGCTGGTCTGGGGCGTCCTCCTGATGGGTGCAACAGGCATCGTCATGTGGTTTGAGAATTATTTCATCGGGCTTTTTACAAAGCTCGGTTGGGATATAGCGCGCACGGTTCACTTCTATGAAGCGTGTCTTGCCACACTTGCCATTCTTGTCTGGCACTTCTATTTCGTTATGTTTAGTCCCAATATCTACCCGATGAACACAGCCTGGTTCACCGGTAAAATTTCTGAAGAGGAAATGGAAGAGGAGCATCCGCTGGAACTATCCAGAATGCATGCGGAACGGAAAGATAAACCTGGCGAAACCGCTTAATCCGAGGAGGAACTCGGACTACGCGGGAAAACACGATTGCTTGCCATATTTTAAAACCGTGACTGGGAAGATTGCTCGAAGGCCCGAAGAATCAAAGGCTCAAACTAATGCACGGTGACAGGCAATCCGAGGCCTTCCAGAAGTTGTTTTATTGAGCCGATTCTTTCTTCTGTGGGTGTATTGGCTTCCCGCACGATTCTACTATCATCCAGCCTCTGGTACTTCATAACTCCCATATTATGATAGGGAAGCAATTGAATAACTGTGACTGAATCGCCAAGAGACGCGCAAAACGCA
>JAHFUH010000235.1 GCA_023265215.1 Acidobacteriota bacterium | reverse complement strand
GATCCGCAAGGAATTGGGGTTGACGGCTTCTGTCGGAGTGGCTGCAAACAAGTTTGTTGCAAAGGTTGCCTCGGATTTGAATAAGCCAAACGGGTTGGTCGTCGTTGCGCCCGGAAAAGAAAAGGAGTTCCTTTCACCGCTTCCGATAAGACGCATTTGGGGAGTCGGGCCAAAAACCGAAACTGTCCTGAAAAAGATCGGTTTGGAGCGGATCGGGCAGATTGCTGCCATGTCGCATAGTGAATTGACAGCAAGGCTGGGCAAGAGCGGCGCACATTTCTGGCAGCTATCCCAAGGCATTGATGACCGCCCCGTAGTATCCGAAGAAGGCTGTAAATCGATAGGGCATGAAATTACCTTCGACACCGACACGGGTGATTGGGCGTTGCTCAAAAGGACACTCCTGGGTTTGACCGAAAAAGTTGCTCAACGGCTTCGGCTCAACGGAGTCAGCGCCCGGACCATTGCAATAAAATTCAGGGAAGCCGATTTTTCAACCTGCACCCGGCGGATTACCCTGAACAATCCGGTCGACACATCTGAAAAAATATTTCCTGCGGCCCTGGGACTCTTAAGAAATTTGTTCCGTGAAGATATCCTTGTGCGGCTTATTGGAGTGTATGCCGGCAATCTGGAGACGGATGCCGGCGAAAAGCAGGGGTCATTGTTTGACCAGGCGCCGGAAAAAGACCGGAAACTGGCTGCCGCTCTTGACGATATATCCCGCCGTTTTGGCGGAGAGGCGATTACCCGCGCTGCCCTGGTTTCGAAAAAGAAGCTTTATGAATAATCCGGGTTTAAGATAGCCTCGGCAGTTATCCGAGCGCTGAAAGCGCGCAATAGCAAAGGCTTTCATGGTATCGCCTTGCATTTGCTTAAAAGTTTTTCTGCGTCCTTTGCCTTGATTTCGCGCAGTTTATAGTCCACCAATTTCATCTGATTTATTTGGGAGCAGCAGCCTTCGGGTTTATAGGGCTCGACTAGTATGTAGGCTGCGTCACTCCCACTGAGATTAACCTTAAGAGTCGCTGGACTAAAAGCAAATGTGATCTGATCCTGGGCCCCGCCAGCTGTGCAGCTTCCCCCGGCCGACATACTCTCTATATAGCATGGGATGCTGTGGATTACGTGTTTGCCGACGGCAACTTCATGGCTGCCGCGTTTTGCCGGAATCGCGATATACGTTTCGTTAAGCAATTCGCCCTTTTCTCTCCCATCCAGTGAAACGGCTGCCGCCGATTTCTTATTGGAGCCCTTAAAAATTACCACTATCTTTTTATTGACTTCCGTTTGGCTGGATTGCTGGGCGCCAAAACTATTGCCGCTCTGCAGAAGAAGACCGCAGGACAATAGGATACTAATTATGGGATTCTCGCATTTTCTCTTAAAAAATATTCGCGTCTTCATTATTGTATGTGCTGATCCTTCGCGTCTCAAAAATACAATTAACAATTAGATGAGCATTTACTTCTGACGCTTTGCATCGCTTATGAAATCGGTGAAATCAGCGGAATCCGTGGCGATTTTGTTTTTCATCGCCGCGAGATCACCGATGCCCCGGATTCACAGATTGGAAGTAATTGCTTCGTATGATTTTATCCGCAATATTCAGTCCTTCCAGCGCATGACCTTTCAGGTTCTCATCTGATTTGGAGGAAATAAAAGTCCCGTCGTTCAGAACTGCATAGCTTCTATGAGTGTTTAGCAGGGTCCTGCCCATTGCCGTTTTTTCAAACTCCTTTTTCTCCACTCCCATCAAATAAGCAATGGTTGGAAAAATATCGATCTGACCGCCGATATTTTCGAATTGCTCGCCTTTCAAGTTATTTGTATAAAACAAAACAGGAATCCTGTTCCCGTTTTCAAGCGAGGCTTGTTGATCTTTGGGCAGTTTGGCCAGCGCCTCGCCGTAAAACTTGTGAATGCCGCAATGATCGCCGAACAAGGCGATTACGGTATTATTCAACAGGCCCGCAGCTTCCAGACTGGAAAGAAAAATCCCGATTTGCTTATCCGTGTAATGAACAGACTGCAAATATCCGCCAATTTCCGTTTGGTCGAGTTTCTCGTCGAGCTTAAGCTCTCGAAAATTTTCAGGCAGATCGAAGGGGCCGTGATTGGTAAGAGTGATCATATAGGAATAAAAAGGCTGCGGCAGGCTCGTCAATATCGGGACTGCCTGGCGCAGGAACGATCCATCGCTTAGCCCGAGATCAATCACCTCATCCATTTTAAATCTGGCGGAATCGAGGCAATCGGACATTCCGATTGCTTTCATCAATTCCATCCAATTCCAGTAAGCCCCCGGATCCGGATGAATATCAAATGTCCGATATCCATTCTTCTTGAGCAGTAAAGGGAGAGAATTGTAGGCATTTTGCGGATACAGCAGCGAAACGCTGCCGAGTTGAAGAGGATAAACCGAAGTGTTCACCATGAATTCGGCATCAATGCTCGTCCCGTCTCCGACCTGCTCCATGATATGCGTGAAATACAGGGAGTCTTTCTTGATGCGGTTCAGCGTTGGAGTGATCTCCTGCCCTGCGATGCTCTTCCCAATCACAAAGTTTTCCAATGATTCACACTGCAGGCAAATCAGGTTCAAATTATGAAATAAGCCTTTGTACCGGTTGGGGGGCAAATCCTCTTTATTTTGCTCATACCAAGTCTTTATTTTCTCGCGTTCCTCCGGAGCAAGAACGATTTTCTTTCGTTCCGTGAAAGAATATACATCATGGATATGATAACCGAGAGGCGAGAGTACGGCTATGGTTTCAACAGGAACCCAACGGGTGCTGAAAACTGAATCACCATCCACCAGTTGGGTTTTATTAAAATAATAAAGGTAGCCGAGAGAAGCGAATGCAACGAACAGAAATCCGGCAATGCTTTTCTTGAGACGAAGTCCTCCTCTGTAATGCCAATAGTAAAGGCTTAATGCCAGTACATCCAAAAAAAGGAGAAAATCCGAAGGATGGATAAAGCTGATTATCGCAGAGGACAGGCCGGGGAGGTTTCCCAGTTCATATAGATGATAGATTGAGGGGAATTTCCAAAAGGCCCGAAAAAACCATAAGTCTATTATAAAGAGGCTGGAGATTCCGGCATCCAATAGGAGCAAAAACCAATACTGGGCTTTCCCGGCAAGCAGGAGACATGGAGCGACGATGATAGCGGCCCAGCAAAGATATGAGCTCAAGGAAGGAATCCACTGTAAAGATGTCACCACTTCATTCCAAATGCCGGAGCTCGGGTAAGTCCTGTTGACTGTGTAACCTGTCAGGATTATGTTTTTCAGAAGAATCAATCCCATCACACAAAGACACGGAATCTTCGAGCGCTGGTCAGATAAAAATCGCCACAAAGACCGGATCAACGTCTCTTTCCGAAAAAACAAATAGAATTGTTCTGGTATAAATTTAGGCCGCAATGGACTGTTTCTCCTGCGCGAATATCGGGTCGATGTCTAGGCCCGGTAAAATTCAAAAACAGAATCTACTGCAGAATCAGATTTATAAAAAAGAAATTCGCCACATCAGTCATAGGAGTTCCTCCCGGCCTTGCATCATTTTCTCGGTAGAAAATCTGATAATTATTCTTTCAAATGAACTCTATAAGTTCGAAAGCTCCGCATCTCAATAAATAACAGGGAGATCATCCTATGATTCTGCATGGCAAAGGCCGATTCGGATTATTTCTATGCATCCTCGCAGCTCTTGCCTTCACGTCAGGCGTTTTTGCGCAGGATTCTTCGCGCTCATCCGGCTGGATTGTAATTCCAGCTGCGGACTATCAATCCCTCCGCGCCAAGGCTTACCCTGCCGAACCCATCCCCGAACCTCCGCCTGTGCAAGCCACATTAACCCGGATCAATTATGATTTGACAATTACCGGAGACATGGCGGCCGGACAGGCGGTTCTCGTTGTCGATGTAATTAAAGACGGCTGGGTGCGCATTCCCATTCCTTCATCCTTATTGGTTCGCGCCGCGAAGCTGGACGGCAAACCCGTTGCACTGATAGGCGGCGATCAGCCCAATTCAAAGTCCGCAGTTTTTAATCATCAAGGCCGCGCGGAACTGCAATTGGACATTGTTCTGCCGGTTACATCGACAGCAGCGAACGAAAGCATTTCCCTGCCTCCTGCGGTAGCAGGTATTACACAAGCATCCATTCAACTTCCTCGACAGGGGGCTGAAGTAAAACTTACAGGCGGGTTTCTTTCGGAGAAATCGGAAGTTGCCGCCAAAAGCAGATGGGTGGGTTATGGCAGAGGAAGCGAGCCGCTTGTTTTTACCTGGTGGAAAAAAAACGAGGATCATCGAAGCAGCCAACCATTGCGAATGCGTGGATCGCTGACGGAATTCATCGGTTTGGGTGAAGACTCCACATCCATCCAGGCGGAGGTTAACGCGGAAATCCTACAGGGAGCCGCCCAGGAGATCCGGATACAGCTCCCCGACAAAGTTGCCATCAACCAGGTTGCAGGAGCCATGGTTGCCGATTGGGAAATGAGACCCGGTGAACTTGCCGTCACATTCCTGGAACCCGTAGAAAAAACTGCCAGGTTCCTCATTGGCGGCGAAACCCGCACGCCGCGTGACGGGCAAATCGATATACCTCTCGCGCGCCTTCTGAATGTCGAACGGGAAACCGGGGGAGTTGCAGTTGAGGTGCTGGGCGCAGGAGAAATAAAAGATTTGAAATCGGCGGGCCTTGAAAGTGCCGATGCATCGGATTTAGGCGAATTTGTTTCCAATCGCCAGTCCCCGTCGCTTGTTGCTTTCCGATTCCGGTCCGGCGATGCCAAAGCAATTCGATCCCTTGCCGTCAATGTAGCGCGCTATACGCAGGAAGCTGTTTTGATGGCGAATATCGAGGAAGCCCGCTACCGGATCCTGATGAGCAATGAGGGGAAATCACTCGTTCAGGCAAGGTACGCCATCCGGAACAACCAGAGAAACTTCCTTAAAATCACTCTTCCGCCGAATGCAGTTGTTTGGAGTGCCACATTATCTGGTAAACCGATTCGTCCGGGACAGGCGTCCGACGGCAGCCTGTTGTTGCCGCTGGAAAAAGCGCGTGCCGGCGAGGACGCCCCCGCTTTTTCAGCGGAGGTCCTCTACGTCATTCGTGGGGATTCATGGGACAACAACGGCAAATGCAAACTGGCGTTGCCTGTACTGGATCTTCCTGTTTCGCGCACAGGGCTGCAATATTTCTATCCTCCCTGGTACAAGGTAACTCCAGAGCCCGGTGTCTTCCGAATGCAGGCATATCAGGAACCCGCTTCAGCCGCCCTCACGGCGGGATCGGGAGGTGGCGTGGGCATGGGGATGGGTGCGGGAATGGGGCCGGGTTCAAGCGCCGCGACTGCTTCATCCGCTGCCGAGGTCAATGTTAAAACGGAGAATATGGTTTTGGAGTCCGGCAGTTCAGTCGGAGCGGCAAAGCCGTCGGAAAAGGCAACTCAAGCTCTTGTGGATCGCTATCGAACCCAGTCCCAGGAAGGGAAGCGCGCGGGCATCCTTCCAATCAAAATGGACTTCCCTGCATTTGGGCCTTCAATTTTCCTGGTTTCCGAACTGAGCGCGGAAAATCAATCACCGACCATCGAAATTAACTATGAAGCGGAAAAGAAAGGGGGCACCCGATGAAGAAATCGCTGATGGTTCTGATCCTGGCTTTTTCTTTCCCATGTCTCGCTCAAGAAAAAAACAATCTGCCGCTGCCGGCTTCAGGGAATGTCACGCTGCCACTGGATGAATATAACAGGCTGATTGAACTTGTAAACAAACCCTCGATCAAACCCGAGGTTCCCCTCATTCCCTATGCCATCAAGCGCGCAGACCTGAAGCTTCATGTCACAAACGAATCCGTTTTGGGGACGGTCCAATGCGACGGAGAAATATTTGTGAAGGGCGTTACCAGGATTCCCCTTTTGAATTCTCCGGCCATTCTCGACGCGCGCCAGGCAGGGAAAGCCTTGCCACTCGAACAGAGATCAGGGGTGCAATCTGCCATCCTGTCCGGTCCCTCGGAGTTTTCCATCATGTTGGATACCGAGATACCACTGAATATTGAAGCCGGCCGTGCATCGTTTAATCTACAGGCGCCGACTGCCGGAAGTGTACAGCTTTCCTTGGAAATTCCCGGTGAACACACGAACGTTAGAATGAGTCCGGGATTAATAACCCGCAGGTCGACGGACAGTGGACGAACTGTCGTCGAAGCGACTCTGATGCCGGGGCAAAATGCAAATGTGTGGTGGACCACCAGGGAAATAGCTGCGCCTGTCTCCCCTCGCGAAATCAGGTTTCTTGCCGATGTGAAAACTCTGGCCTCTGTTGGCGAGGCGGATCTCAGGCTTGCAGTTCTGGCCGACATCACCGTTATCCAAGGCGAGCCGGGGCAGTTCGAAGTTGATATCCCGCCTGGCTTTGAAATGACAGGAGTCACCGGCGCTTCGCTGGAATCTGAAGAGATGCAATCAGGCAGCTTGATTTTAAAGGTTGATGGACCTGCAAAGCGCAGCCATCAATTCCTGATTTCGCTGGAACGACCGACGATTGCCGCTAAGGCAGATGTTCCCTTTTTGATTTTCAAGGGTGCTCAGCGGGAAACAGGTGAGGTTCTTGTGGAAGGGGATGGAACCATGGAGCTTCGCGCAACTGAAGGAGGAGTGCTGAAACGAATAGACCTGAAAGAAATAAGCTCCTATTTGCGATCGCTCGCACGTTCCCCATTGCACGCAGCATTTCGATATCACAGGCAACCCAGCGAACCGCCCAGCCTGGCGCTGGAATGGAATCGGTTCCCTGACAGCAGTGTCCTTGCGGCAGCTGCTGAACAAGTGGAAGTCACAACCCTCGTAACATCCGAAGGCAGATCTCTCACCGAGGTCAGACTTGTGGTGAAGAATCAAGCTCAGCCATTTCTGAAGGTAGGATTGCCACCGGGTGCCAACATTCTTACCGCTGATATTTCTGGTGACAAGGTCAAACCTGTGCAGGGTGCAGACGGAATCCGCGTGCCTTTGCTGCGGCCCGGATTCCGCCCTACTGGACCATACACCGTCACTTTTGTATTTATGCATGCGGGATCGCCCTTTGCCAAAAAGGGGGATTCGGATCTGACTCTTCCCAAAATGGATATTCCGATAAGCATGCTGCGATGGGAGGTATTCCTGCCGGAGATGTATAAAGTAAAAAATTTTGGAGGAGACGCGATTGCAGCATTCCTGTTGCCGCCCGGCATCATGCTGCCAGGAGGATTATTGCCAAATGCAAATTTGCAGAGGAACTGGGTATCGAACCTGAATACGCCGGTCAATCTCAATCCTGACATGATTGGCGAATTCAAGATGATAATAGCGCCTGTCGATGCCGAGTTGGGCAGGGGATCGTCGCAGATCCAGGTATTGACGAAAAGCGGTGACGATACCCGACGGAATGCGCCGGTTACAAGCAACGAGGCTTCCGCCAATGTAGTCAATCTCCAGCGACGCGCGTCGGGCATTTTGCCGATCCGTGTCGATGTGCCGCGCACTGGCAATTCCTATACTTTCATAAGACCGCTCGTGCTCGATGAAGAGACCAAGATGACATTCAAATACAAGAGCAAATAGTTTTTGGTTTCGAGACTTAAAGTCTTTGCGTCTTGGAGTTATTTACGCCAAGACGCAAAGACTCTAAGCCCCAAAAATATCATTGAGTTACCATTCGCGTCTCTTTTCCCGCTTTCCCATCCAACGCTTGATGCTATTATCAATATTTTGACCGCAGGACGCGTTTATGTTCAGGGCTTTGTTTGGTGCATGGATTATCATCAATTTCTTGCCCCGGCTTGGCTATGCCGGCGACGATAACTCCTTCTTTGCCGCCAGGCGGGAAGCCCTGATGAAGAAAATTGAAAAATCGGTGGCGGTTTTAGAAGGTGCACCCGATTCCCGTGCTTACATTGCA
>JAHFUH010000755.1 GCA_023265215.1 Acidobacteriota bacterium | reverse complement strand
GCGGTGTATGTGATCGTGTATGACTGCGTCTGCGTTGAGTCCGGTTCAATCATCGGCGGACCCGCGTTCGAATTTCCGGACAGCGTAAAGAGTGCCAGGAAGGTACTGAGTACTCTGAGGGCAGAGCTGGAAAGAAAAGTCGAAAATGAGATCGCTTGCATCGGGAGTTTTGTCAACTTTTCCCCATATTGTATATGTGGGCTCTGGCTAAGCCTTCCACTTGATTCAGTATCGGACCAGGATCTGCGTCTAACACTACGTTCCAAGATTGGGGAATTTGGCGAGAACTATCTGAAGCGCCGGGTGAAAGGATATTTCGGAACTTGGTATACGCCGCAGTGTGAGCATATGGCGGTTGGTGAAATTCTAGAAATGCTTTCGCAAGGCCTTGAAGCGTTGGATGAAGGCGTCGTGAAATAGGACTCCGTAGGATGCTTCGGATTCGGGAGATAAGGCATGAACAAAGACGAGCAAGACATCATCGAGAACCAATTGAAGGAATTCGGGATCAAGCCAGCGCCAAAGGACGACCCGATCTGCCGGGGCAGATCGTCCGTGAGCTTCGTACCGCCCTCGCAGCGCAACATCGAGAATGCGCCGGGACAATCTCCGAAGGCTGAGCCGCAGACGATCAGGCAGATCGCATGTCCATCCTCAAATATTCCGCGTTTTAGGATAACAGAACCGTCTCAGCTTTATGTTCACTTCGTGGTTGCCCTCCTGAAAAATGGCGATATTCCGGGCATACGATCAATGTTGACCCAAGCGGCAAACGAGGGATTGGACTGGCAGATAATATATGCGTCAGCAGTCCGCATGCGACCGGCAAGTTGGCCACCAGCGCCACGGTTGAGAGATGTGGCTCCTGTTCCGACAAGCCCAAAGGCACCACAGCCGAACGAGCCAACAAAAGAGGATTAAATGGAAGCCGGTCAGATTCATATTCCCAGATCAATCCCGACATCCTTGCATCGTTTGAATGGTCGGAAGATTAAATTGGATTTGAAAATAAACGAGTGTGGAGTGACATGCATGATCCTGCCTATTAATTTTGAGGGATTTATTGCACCAGAGGGCGAACTGGTTAGCATAGAGGATGTTGACCGGATACTCTCTGTTTTAACCAAGCACACTGAAAATATTCATGAAATCGTGCAATCGCTTTGGGCTTTCGCAGGGGAATGCTCCCAAGCAGGCTACTTTAACGCGGCCATCGGCTATTACGAAAAGATTTTTCTCTTGGTGGATAAGCCTGGGGAAAAAGCCGAGTGTTTGTTGGCCATGGGGCAGGTGTGGGAACGGGCTGGAGATTACCAATCTGCACTGGACGTTTATTCTAGAGCGTTTGAATTGCCGCAGAAACCGGACATAGTCTGGTATTTTCTGCACAACAACTCGGCGTTCTGCCAAAATTTAGAAGGCCGTCACCAGGAGGCCGAGGTGCATTGCCGCGCTGCCATCGAGATCGATCCCGACCGCTTTAATGCCCGCAAGAATTTAGCGCTGGCGGTTCAAGGCATGGGCCGATATGCCGAGGCCGCGAAAAGCTTCGTCGATGCGATCATGGCATGTCCAGGAGATCATCGTGCCCTGGGGCACCTGGAAGACTTGATTGCAGCTTACCCAGATATTCTCGAACAGGAGCCGGGCCTTTTAGAACAACTGCGGAAATGCTATGCGGCAGTCAAATCAATCAGGGGAAAAACCCGGATTCAGTAGAATTGATCGGAGGAGGTTTACCTGCACCCAAGGCGCATTGCCCAGCCGGTATCCCCAGCCTCCGGGCGAGGATCTCGCGGATCCAGGGTATTAGAAATTTCCGTGCTTACTTGTGCAGCCAGCAAAGCCGGATCGGCTCTGGAAATGGAATAGGCTGAGAATGCTCGGTATGAAATCAAACCATCGCCGTTTAGAAAAGCATATAATTCAAATTCTCACCGAAGGGCTGGAAATATGAAGTTATCCTTCACGAGCTTGTTCTTCCCTATCTACTGCTCCCAAGCATAAACGGTATGGATCGATAATCATCGCCATTATGACGCTCGCGGCATTTCTGCGCCAGACGCTACAGGTGTCTGAATATCCGCAGAAAGGAATCTTATTATTGGCCGGGGAGTCAGGGATCTGCTCCAAATGCCCTCGCCGCCCATAGGCCAGTAATCTGCTATTTCATATTTCTTTGGATTTACCAGCCGATATGCCCATAATATCCGCATCGGAGGCCACAATGAACGCATCCAAATACTCTTTTAAAGCACTACCCCACAAACTCCAAGTGCTAATTGTCGTTCTCACTGCCTTCGCCATAGGGACCTTATGCTGGTCAGCGTGCGACTTTGCCCCTCAGATCCATGGCAGTGGCTGGATCATGCTAACGTTGTTTGCCCTTATGATAGTGCCTTTTACGATAATTCTTCCCATTGCTGAATTGGCCGTATTCCCAGGGGATATTTATCTCATGGCCATCGCCATTTTGTATGGCTCTTCAACCTGCGTGATTGCGACGGCTTTTTGTGCTTTTGCATACCTATGTATTTCAAGAAAATCTTCACAGCTTTTTATGCTCATCTTTAACTTCTCTGTAATGGTTGGTGGAGCTTTTCTGTATAGCGCGGCCTATCAACTCACAAAGCCGACATATGGCGGAATAAAGGCAATGGTGCTCCCTGTGGCAATGAT
>JAHFUH010000754.1 GCA_023265215.1 Acidobacteriota bacterium | reverse complement strand
ACTGCAGCAGCGTTCACGCAAAACCACGCTGGAGAAGTTAATCTAATTGGCGGTACTAAGAGGGGACGATGCAATTTTCGGCAGGCTTAACTTAACACCTATGGGCCCCACCCCCCTTCGGAAGATCGCGGCCCGGAAAAAGATGAGAAACACGAGAAACACGGACAGCCACTATTAATCTCAATCCATAATCCATGAGAATGAACACTCCACCCGCAGAGCGGGTGGTATCAGGAAGCCCCCAAGATGGGGGCAAGCAGTTTAAGCCCTGAAAGGGCGGCGCAAAAGCTAAACCAAATTCCCGGATATTGCATGTCCTTGCATTCTGTTTCACGCATTATGAAAGAGCGCCGGTGCCAAATGCGCGAGGGTGCCTTAAGAGCGGCTGTCAAAAAACGACAGCCGAGGGGCTCTGCCCCTGACCCCGGGATTTTCGGAGGCATGGCTCCGGTGTTCGATTTATAAAGCCTCTGGCGGCTTTCGTCGCCAGAGGCCTGATGCTTGGTCGACGCACCGTCGGTCTGGCTATCCCTTGTCAGGTTGCGTCCCCGCAGAGCCTGACTCTGTTTCGCCAGGCGGCATGAGATTAACACATATGAAGAAAGAAAAGCGCCCCAGCGGTGATAAGGTGGTTTTAGGCAAGACCAAAACCAAATCACCGAAGGAGCGCCAAATGAATCTCTTAAAGTATATCGGCATGGATGTACACATGGCAATGACGGTTATTGCCGTTTCGGATAGCAAGGGAAAAGTCGTAGCGGAAGCCATTGTCGAAACCAAGGCATCGACGATTCTGGACTTTATCAAGGGCCAACGGGGAACTCTGCATGTCGCGTTTGAGGAGGGGAACCAGGCAACCTGGCTTTATGACTTGATCCGCCCACACGTGGCGGAAGTGCTGGTATGTGATCCAAGGAAGATACCAGCTTCCCAGGGAAACAAAGCAGATAAACCGGACGCGAAGCGAATAGCGGAGTTGCTGCGTACCCATGGCCTGAATCCGGTTTACCACGGAGAGCACAGCACACGGGACATCAAGGAGCTCGCGCAGAGCTACAGCTCTCTCGTAAAGGACAGCACGCGGGTCAAAAGCCGTCTGAAGGCATTGTTTCGCGCCAGGAGCATCGATTGCAGCGGCACTGCTCTCTATAATCCGGACAAGCAAAAAAGCTGGCTTGAACAACTGGAGAATACAGCCGTACGGACCCGGGCCAGCAGGTTGTGGGAAGAACTCGAACCGATCGAGGCCCTGCGAGAGAAGGCTGAAAAGGATTTGGTTGCTGAAGCGCGGAAACACAATGCATCCAAGATCCTCCGAGGAATTCCCGGCATAGGCCCTATACGAGCGGCCGTCATAGTTGGGATTGCGGTCACACCCCATCGTTTTCGAACCAAGAGGCAGTTTTGGGCTTACTGTGGGTTGGCAGTCATAACCAAGGCGAGTTCGGAGTACGTGATGGCTGGCGGACGAGTGATCCGATCGAAAAAACGGCCGCTCGTTCGTGGTTTGAATAGCAATTATAATCGGGCTCTGAAAGCGGTATTCAAAGGCGCCGCTCTTACTGCTGCAAAAGATCAATGGAAATTGTATTACGACTCGATGATCAAAAATGGAGTGGATCCATCCATTGCACATGTGAACATTGCACGGAAGATTGCGGCCATCACTTTGGCTATTTGGAAAAAAGGAGAACATTACGATCAAGCAAAAGTAAAAACAATGCA
The DNA here is from genome assembly GCA_023265215.1 of Acidobacteriota bacterium. Classification (GTDB taxonomy): domain Bacteria; phylum Acidobacteriota; class UBA6911; order UBA6911; family UBA6911; genus UBA6911. The sequence continues at coordinate 954 of JAHFUH010000754.1, read as the reverse complement.
AGCGGCATAAGGCGTCTCGGGTGCCAGCGGTAAAGGCGGCTCCAGGTTCCCAAGATGATTGACGCACGAGATGCTGGATCGAGGGTGAGTCTCAATGTAAGGGCTAGTCCGTTAATAACGAGTCTCCCGTGTCACTCTAGGCCCCCTCGTATGACCAAATAAAGCAATAGGCTATCAAGTCTCAAATAGGACTGTGGTCGACAAAACGCCGCCTCGCTTTGAATATCTCGACGAGAACTTGGATCCCTGCAGCTGTCGGCTTTGGCCCGACGCAACATGCATTCGCTTATTTCGATTAAGGTGCAGGACCAGCGGGGATCGTGGTAACAAACATGGCTGGATGTCGCGGGCTTCGAAAAATTCTCCCCGTTCCTGGAAGGGAGAATATTTGCCCTTGACATCCTCTTTCATAGGGCCGGAACGGCAGAGCCTTTTTCAGTCGCGCCGCCATAGGCGGCGGTTTACCCTGACGCGAATTAATCAGCAGCTGGGGTGGAGAGAGATGAGCCCTCACTTCCTGCGCCTGGCGCAGAACTCTCTCAGAAATTTCTTTGCGCGCGCAAAATCGGGATATGCCCTTTCGGCCCTTCTGTACTCAGGAGGATGGTGCCGGTGTTTATCCTGGAATATGGCGTGAAGCATCTAATGGTAAACAAGGTATCGCACAACGAAATCGGGAACTTTGGGCGAATCCAGAACAGGGCTCAGAGTAATCGTCTGATGCAACGAGTCATAGTGACCCAGGCGAGACCAGCTGTTCCACCGTCCCCAGCCTATCCTCTGAATTTCAATTTGATTTCCGAAATAGGAACTATTCAGTTCCCTGCATATAGCCCCTGGGGAATGATGCTTCCCGGTTTCGCTTGCGAAATGCTTCCGTCCTTTCAGCAAACGCCGTCTTCGTACAGCTGATTCTATTGAAGGAATCTTGCGAAAACTATCGTAAATATCGAG
>JAHFUH010000234.1 GCA_023265215.1 Acidobacteriota bacterium | reverse complement strand
CAAATTCCTTCTGATTGCAGTTTTAATCGGATTTTTAGCTCCCGCGATGAACGCCCAAGATCAGATTCGAAGAATCTCCGGCAAGATTACCGACGACAAAGGGCAGCCTGTCGTCGGAGCCTTGATTGTATTTCAGGGGATGGGAAATACCGTTCGAATTATGACTTGCAAGACAAACACAAGAGGCGACTATGTCTATCTGGCGGGCCTATTAAGCGTCACATACCGTATTATTGTGCATAAGGAAGGATTCACACCAGCGTGGAAGGGAAACATCACCCCTGAAGACGCTGAAGCAAAAGAGGAAAATTTCCAGCTCCAGCCGGGAGACGATTTTAAAACTCATTGGGAAATGGAATATCAGGAGGCAAATGCGGCTAGCAGCTTCACAATTGCTGCAACGAAACTGATGGATGCGGGCAAGTACGATGAAGCAATAGCAGAGTCGAATAAAGCATTAGCCGCCCTTTTTGCTCTCGTGGGAGAATCCAATTTAAGGCTTGGGAAGCTTGAGGAAGCTCGAGTTGCCTATGAGAATGCGGTCAAATGCCAGCCTGAAAAACCGGAGTATTTGGCGAATTTGGGCGTCATTTTGAACAAGCTTGGGAGATCTAAAGAAGCGCAGGAGATGTTTAAGAGAGCAGTCAAGGCAGGTTCTGGGGATCCAAATTTGTATAAAAATTATTATGAACTTGGGAAACGTCTATTCGGTGCGCCGCAGGAAGAGAACAAACAGAAGTGATGTCTTCGAGGCTTTGGGTCTTGGGGCTATCTAGATTAACTCTAAGACTCAAAGCCTCGAACGCTATTTTCCCAGCAATACTACGGTGCTGCGAGGATTGACAAGGTAATGGTCTGCTGGATTCAGCGGTACCTCATCCCCCATGGCTAGAAAATCCTTGCCGGCCTGCAGGCTGGTGTCAATTACGAAATGCCAGCTGGTGCCATCGGGGGCGGGCGGAATTTTTACCGCCTGCAAGCGATAATCGGCATTAAAAATCACATATAGGAAATATCGTCCGGCCTGGGATGGATCCTCTCCTCCGTCCAGCAGCATACAGATCGTGCGAAGCTCGGGATCCAGCCAATTGGGAGGCTGCAGATCGGGTCCGAACCAAGACAGATCCGGAATGTGATCGGCATTCAGATCCCGGCCCAGGCTGAATTTCCGGCGTTGCAAGATAGGGTAGCAGTGAGTAAAGGCAATAGCCTTTTTAAAGAAGGCCACCATGTCCTTATTGCGGGCGACTTCTTCCCAATCGAACCAGCTGATTTCGTTATCCTGACAATAGGCATTGTTGTTGCCTTTTTGCGTGCGCAGAAACTCGTCGCCGCCCAAAATCATCGGCGTTCCGGAAGCGAACAACAGGCAGCAGGCATAGTTCTTTGCCATTTGTTTTCTCAACTGCAGGATTGCGGGATCGACGGTTGCTCCTTCTGCGCCGCAATTCCAGGAGTTATTGTCGCTGGTGCCATCCTGGTTGTTTTCGCCATTCGCTTCATTGTGTTTGCCGTTATAGGAAACAAGATCGTTGAGAGTAAATCCGTCATGGCAGGTAATGAAGTTGACGCTGTTGTAAGCGGACCGGCCGTCCTCGCCGTATAAGTCCGCCGATCCGGTCAACCTCCATCCAAGATCTGCTACCTGGCTGGAATCTCCCTTGCAAAAACGGCGCACAGTATCGCGGAACCGTCCATTCCATTCCGACCAATCGATAGGAAAATTCCCTACTTCGTAAGTTCCCAGATCCCAAGGCTCGGCAATAAGCATGACTCGATTCAAAATAGGATCCTGGTTGATGGCATCGAAGAATGAGGCGGAGCGTTTGTAATGCATTTCATCGCCGGAACGCCCGAGAACTGAAGCCAGATCGAAACGGAATCCATCCACGTGCATGACATCCACCCAATAGCGAAGGGAATCCATTACCAGTCGCAGGGCGGGCGCGCTTGAAAGGTTGAGGCTGTTGCCGCACCCCGTGTAGTTCATATAGTAGGCATAAGGCTGATATTTCGAACCCGTCAAGACATAGTAGGATGGATTATCGATTCCTTTGAAAGAAATCGATGGGCCATATTCATTTCCTTCGCCGGTATGGTTGTAAACTACATCCAGGATAACGGCTATGCCGGCCCGGTGCAGCTCTCGAACCAGCGTCTTGAATTCCGCTACCTGGCAGCCCGGAGATCGGCCGGTGCTGTAAGATAATTCCGGGGCAAAAAATCCGATGCTGTTATATCCCCAATAATTGGTCATTCCACGGTCCCGCAGAAGATCGTCGACATAAAACTCGTGGATAGGAAGAAACTCCACGGCATTAATTCCGAGTTCCAGCAGATGCGGTATTTTTTCAATGAAGCCGAGGTACGTGCCCGGATTCGATATATGAGAAGTTGGGTGCGCCGTAAAACCCTTCACATGAACTTCATAAATAATGAGCTTTTCCATGGGCAAATGCATGGACTCGTCGCCATCCCAATCGAATCGATCATCGACAACCAGGCATTTGGGCATAATGCGTGTGTTGTCGCGAGAGTCCGGAATGAAGCCTCGAGGGATTGCGGCAGCATCATAAGGCAGAAGGAGATTATCCGTATTGCGGCATTTGCCCGTAAAGGCTTTGGAATAAGGATCAATCAGGAGCTTATTTTCATTGAACCTCAAGCCCATGGCGGGATTGAATTCTCCTCGCACTTTGTAGCCATACATTTGCCCGGGTTTTAAGCCTTCGATAAAAACGTGCCATACGTTTTTTGTTTTATTTTCCACGCGAATGATATCGCTTGGAGGGCTATCCGAGTTATTGAAGAGAAGAAGATAAACTTCCGCCGCATGCTGGGAATACAAGGCGAAATTCACTCCGCCGGATTCAATTGAAGCGCCGAGCGGATAATGACGGCCGGCAGATAGTTTCTTTGAAGTGGAATGCCTTAATTCCACCCTTTCCGATTCTGCAGTGGTTTTCATAATCGCCTCTTTGCGTCTTAGAGTAACTCTAAGACGCAAAGCTTCGAAGGAATAAATGGCTGGACCATGAAATTTGTGAAATTCATGGCGCCCTTGCGGTCACTTATTCATTTGTCGCGTTCAGACGGCTCTTTGGAACAGAGTTCTTCCAGTGCTTCGGCATCGGCGATATCCTTCGTTCGTCCTGACGCCCGCTTGTTATGGATGAGATCGGCGAGAGATGGGATGTGTATCTCAATTCCTTCGAGATCCACGGTCAGCGAATTTGCGAACACTTCTTCAAAACGGAGCCCGGATGCAGTGGTAATAATATCGATTCGCCTGGGAGCTACTCCGATCTGTAATATCGTACCGTCTCTCTGAAGATCCTGCCGGGTGAGATTCTGCACCGGCGTCCCGAAATGCCGTAATGCCCGCAAAACGGCATCGGCATTCTCGGGCGATTGCATAATCCAAATGTCGATGTCCATCGTAGCGCGAGGATAGCCGTGGGCGGCCATCGCATAGGCCCCGACGAGAAGGAATTTAGCCTTCTCGTCGGACAATGACTGCAACATGTCTCTGTAGTCTTCGTTCAGCATCATGGCGTTTGCTCAAGGAGACAACTTCCTGCGTCAGTGGCCAGACGAGCGAAATTCTCGCTGCCGGAGATCCCGGAACGAAATTATCGGTCCGCCGGTCAGTCATCCGACGGATTACGATGTGCTCTCTGTCCATGATCCAACACTATCATCCAGCCCTAGTGACATCAAACAGTTTGAGTTTGGGGAAATTATGGGAAATTGGGGACTGACGACGCTAAATTATGTAACGGCTATACAAAAAGCATTATGGGGTACCTTTTGGATAGCTTGGATGCCAATATTGAGGGCCGTTTTTTTAAGGCCGGCGCCTGAGTTCAACCGTTGCTCGATACTCGATACCGTGGCGATATCGTGGATGCGATATCGTGGACACCCACTGTTTTAATAAGTAGCCGTAAAAACGATGGCTGTCCACAATTGGTACTCCCCCTTATTTAGGTCCACTTTTTGTCTAACCCGAAGTTCCCGGGAGATTTGAATCTAATTTTTTGACAATTCCTTGATATTGCTTCATCGAGAAGGCCGCCGGCGCATTGCCGGCGGTTCTCTTCGAGATGGGGGCCTTGGTGTCGGCCGGGAACAAACAGGTGTCCGATACAGGACAGATGGTCTCCGCCTCTGGGATAAAGGTGTGTGCCGCAGAGGCCTCGATAGAAGCGATGTAGAGCACGGTCAAAGCAACGTAGATCGAGCTCTATGTGGCATAGACCGAGGTCAAAGGGACGTAGACCAAGGTCAAAGGGACGTAGACCACGGTCAGAGCAACGTAGATCGAGCTCTACATAACATAGATTGAGCTCTACGTGACATAGATTGAGGCAAAAATCTGGCGTGGCGCTAAACCACGGTATATCAGCGGCTTGGCAATCGTCTTTTACCATGGTAAAGACGACATAGATTGAGCTCAACGCGATGTAGATCGAGCTCAACGCAACGTAGACCCAGGTCGAAGCCACGAGGACCAATGTAAAAGCGACGAAGATCGAGGCGAATGCAACATAGCTCGAGGTCAAAGGGGCGAAGACCTTGGTCAATGCAACGGGGACCGTGGTAGAAGAGGCGTAGACCCCGGTCTCGACGGCAAATACCATCTTTTCGTTGACGTAGATGTTGCTCTGGGTCCCTGATTAGATCTTCTGTGCAGCAAAGACTCTGGTCGTTTTGAGCGAGACCGGGGTGTTCGTGATGCTGATCATCTTCCCGGAAGCTGAGAAGATAGTACTAATCACGGCGAAACGCTCCATCCCATGGACCATGATTTGCGAGATTGAATGGATGGGTTGATTACCTGCCTGCGAAACCCCTAGGAAATCCTGGATAAGCCACCTCCTGCCGAGTTGATCTGCAAAAATGCGCAGATTGTGAAGCCGCCCCGCGGCGAGACGGAATTGGGATCCGAAGTGGATATCGTGGACACCCACTGTTTTACCCACTGTTTTATTAGGTAGCCGCAAAAACGATGGCTGTCCACAATTGGCCAGGAGTTCTCAAAGGCCAGCAAGGATTGGGACCGATCGCCGTCGAACTCTGTTGCATTTTTGATCTGGTCAGCCGCGCACCCCTTCGTTTCGTGTATGGCAAGTCTGCCACTTCGGAACATAAGCTAATCAAGAAGCTCATTGAATGCCTTAGAGAAAACGATTTGCTTTTTTTGGACACCGGCTTTTACTATTTCGCTACGTTCGCTCGAAACCTGCCCGCCGCGCTCACTCAGTCCCCATCCTGGACCCATCTTGCGAACCTTGTGATCTTCATTTCTTTCCAGTATCTTAAATGAAATGTGTGAGGGTGCTCTATGAACAGAGTTTCGCTTATCGTCATCTGGATCATTCTGATTTTCTCGTCCTTCTTGTGGGCGCAACAGGTCCCGGTACAAGAGTACGTTCTTCCCAACGGGCTTAAGCTCCTGATGGTTCCGAAGAAAGGCGATCCCAACGTGGCCGCAGGCTGGATTGCGAAAGTGGGCTCCGTAAACGAGCGGCCGGGAATTACCGGGCTTTCGCATCTTTTTGAACATATGATGTTCAAAGGCACCCACGCGATTGGGACAAAGGACGTAGACAAAGACCTCAAATTGATGGCCCAAATGGATGCGGTCAAAGCCGAGATACGCAAGGAGGAGCAGGCGCAAATCCGGCGTTTGAGATTGGGCGAGATCTCGGATCTCCAGGACCCTAAAAATCGGACAAGCCGGCACAATGAACTGCTGCAGCAGTTGGCCAGTATTGAAAAACAGAGCAAGGAACTTATCGTTCAGAATGAGTTTGACAAAATATATACGAATGCCGGCGCAAGCAGCATGAATGCAGGCACGACTGAAGATTACACCGTTTATTTTATCAATGTGCCGGCGAACAAGCTCGAGTTGTGGTTCTGGATGGAATCCGACCGGCTCCTCAGTCCTGTTTTCAGGGAGTTTTATTCCGAAAGGGATGTTGTGCACGAAGAACGCCGGATGCGTACGGACAGCACTCCAACCGGGAAATTCGACGAAGAATTCAATGCGCTGTTCTGGACTTCCTCTCCTTATTCCTGGCCGGTTGTGGGCTGGCCCAGCGATCTTAACGGTCTTACGCGCGAGGAAGCCCTGTCCTACTTCTCCGTGAATTATGCTCCCAACAACATTTCCGCGTGTCTTGTCGGCGATTTTGATCCGGCGAAAGCCAAGGAACTGGCGAATCGTTATTTCGGACGCCTAAAGCGCAACGAGCGGCCGCAGCCGCCGGTTCGGACGACGGAAGTGGAACAGATGGCGGAAAAGCGAATGATGGCATTTGCGGAAACCAATCCGCAGGTCGAAATTCGCTACCACTCGGTTGCCGACGGTCATGGGAATGAACCGGCACTGGTTGTGTTCGGAGCGTTGCTGAGCGGCCGGACAGGACGCCTTTACAAATCGCTGGTTCTCGATCAACAAATTGCAACCGGCGTCTCGGCAGGCCAAAACGGCATGAAATGGGAAGGCTATTTTGAGCTGAACGGAGTGGCCAAGCCCGGAATATCACCGGAGCAGGTGGAGCAGGCTCTCTATAAGGAGATCGAGAAATTTCAAAAAGAAAGGGTCGGCGAACACGAGTTGCAGAAAATTAAAAATCAGTTCGCTGCCGATAATTTCCGCAGACTGGACAGTCGGTTCAATCTGATGCTGCAAATTCTTATGTCGGATAATAACCGCGGATGGCAGAGCCTAAACGAGGATCCCAAAAAGATCGCCGCGGTTACCGCCGAAGATATTCAACGAGTAGCCAATATTTATTTCAAGCCGGAAAACCGCGCAGTCGCCCTCTACTACACCAAGAAGTTGGAAGAGGGGAATGAAGATCCGCTCATGACGGGACTCAACGAGCAGCAAAAAGCACAAATTCGGCAGTTCAGGCTTGCGATCGCCAAAATGTCCCTTGAAGAAGCCAAGGCTATCCAGGGAAGAATCGAGTCTCAGGCTGCTTCTGCTCCGCCTGAAGACAAGTCTTTTATTCAAGCACTTCAAAAACTGCTCCAGGATAAACTTCAAAAGGATGGAGGCAAGTGATGCATCGGATGGCTCTCACCTGGTCCCTTTCGATTTGTTTTGCCTGCTCTCTTGCCGCGGGTCCATTTATATATGGGCAGGCACCTGCAAAAGTCCCAGCCCCGGCTCCGGTTCCCGCGCACCCTCGCTATCTGAAATATCCGGCGCTGAAATATGCACCACCCAAAGCGGCGGAGTGCCGGCAGGCGCTTGCCAATGGAGCCGTGGGATATTTTGTCGAAGATCATGATCTGCCGCTGGTCAATATTTCAGTCACAATTCGAACCGGTTCCTATCTTGATCCGGCGGGAAAAGCAGGATTAGCTTCCGCCACGGCAAGCCAGATGCGTGCAGGAGGGACAGCGCACTACAAAGCCGAAGCGTTTGATGAGGAAGCGGACTTCCTGGCGGCGGAAATCTCCAGCGCGGCCGGAGGAACCTCCGCCAGCGCATCCATCAATTTCATGGTCAAAGATACCGACAAATCACTGGAGCTTTTTTTCGATATGCTGCGTAACCCTGCATTCCAGCAGGACCGGCTAAACCTGTTTAAGAGCCAGGAGCTTCAGGCGATCGAACGTCGCAATGACCGGACCGATGAAATCGAGGGCAGGGAATGGAATCGCTTGATGCGCGGAGACAGGCATTTCACGAGCATCCTCGTCACAAAGGATTCCATTACATCTATTGCCCGGGAAGATTTGGTCGAATTCCACAAAAAGTATTACCACCCGAGCAATTTTATTTTTGCCGTTTCGGGCGATTTCAAGACGGCTGAAATGAAAGCCAGGCTTGAAAAACAAATGGCGGATTGGCCGGATTCAGGCCCCACTGTGACCAAAGCTCCTAAGCCCGATTACGTTCTGAATCCGGGCATCTACCTGGTTAACAAACCGGACGTGAATCAGGCTCGCGTT
>JAHFUH010000753.1:1486-2685 GCA_023265215.1 Acidobacteriota bacterium | reverse complement strand
CGATGTCCCGAGAAAGCGTCGAAGCCGTAAATCTTCCTTCCGGATTCCTGGACCTCCGGCTGCCCGGGATCGATGCCATGTCGTTTGCCAAGGTTATGGATAAACTGAATGACTGCTACCACACCGGCCAGCTGACGAAGGTGCGTAGGTCCCTTCAGCTTGATCGACAATAAAGGCAATGAGTCGGGGATCGTCTCGACGAGGTTATCAAACAACGATCTTTCCTCGTCAGACCAGATTACGATAATGGCCGCATTGTTCCTGTTTTCATAAGCCCACAAATGCCGGCCATGCGCAAAACTGCGGAAATCGACAACCTGCGCTGTTCCCAATGCCGACTCGGCAATCTTCGATTCAAGATCGATTCCGGCCATCTGTCCAGATAGTCCTGTCACTACCAAGTATGATTGATTCCTATCATCACCGATGGCCTGCAGGAACTTGGCTGTGCTGGATGAGTCAATCTCGACGCAGGCGTCCATCAATGCATCGCTTGTGGCATAGCATGGTGGAAGCAGATTTTGAAAACATTGCTGGTACGCCCTGTAGATGAGAAGGCACGATGCGAGCAAGGAATTGGTCGCCAGATAGCCGTCTTTCCCCCATGGCATTTCAAAAGCCAGGGACGAAGCGAAATTAGTTGAGGCAGCCAGTTCGTTCAATGGCGAGGCCTGTTTGAGGGAAAACGCCATCAGATCCTGTGGTTCGCTATCAACTAGATATTGAAAACAGCCCAGTACGTCTTTGTTTTTACCCTCGGCCGAGAGGATGCTGATTGCGGAATTCCGAATGGCATTTTGCTTCGCTAAGGCCAAGTACGGTGTGGTGGCATAAGATGGTTTGCCGGTCAGTGATTCATGCAGCAGCGCTTGAAAGGCTGCCGTGGTAAAGGAGCCGCCAGAACCGATTGAAATCAGACTGTGGGCAGACAGTCGTCGCACAGCATCGGCCAGCGGCTTGATCTCTATCCCCATTGCCCATTCATAAGCGTTGGGTATGTATGCTATTTCGGATGCGTAAGGTTTCCCCATGAATTCGCTTTCAGTATGCATCAATAGCACGGACAGAAACTAAGCGGGAAATCTAACACTAAATTCCTTTACTGACCACAAGGAAAAATATGTTAGGTCTTAGCCCAGAAGACTAGGCTTGTTCCGGCTCCGAGGAGCACGACGTGTGGCGCAAATAAAAGTTTAAAT
>JAHFUH010000753.1:0-1476 GCA_023265215.1 Acidobacteriota bacterium | reverse complement strand
AGCTAAATGCTGTGACTAGCCGGTCCCCTCCCTGAAAAAATATTGAAAAATACTACTCCGTCATCAACTGCAACTTTCGCCTTCCTATAAAGCACATCTTTCCAACAATAAAAGTTCATATAACACTTTGTTATTATTGCGTATTATCGTGCTTATGCTGTTGCAAACACAATCTTTTTGTGTTTACAATCTCATCCATTCGACTGTGGCATTCCGCTCCACGCATTATGGCTCATGAACCTGCACTGCTGAATCAAGAGGAAACTGATTTATGGGAAACCTGGTAAGTACGAAGGAATTCGCGAATCGTCTTGGGATTAGTGTGCGTACATTGGAGGAATTAATCGTCCAATGCAAGGTGCCGCCGCACATCAAGGTTGGGCGTCTTCGCCGATGGCATCCCGAACAATTGGATAAGTGGATCAACGAACAATTTGCTCGTGTAACCGAAGGAATAGAAGAGGAGAACGAAATGACCTGACGCTCATCACTTTAATATGAGAGGCCAGAGACGAAAAAAGCTTGGGGTTGTAGCCCCAAGCTTTTTACGAAAACAAAACTACCAGCTACCTAACTGCTAGTCGAATTTTCCGCGTCCTAACGACAGTTGTCAAGAGTATTTGACAGCCGCCGGCCTCCTTTCGCCCTCACGGGCATTCCAATGCAACTTTATTCCTTGGCGGCCAAGAGCCGCCTGGCGACGCACACCCTTTGCGGGTGCAGCTTCCAGGGAGTAGAAAACGAAAAGGAGATAACAATGCTTTCCGAAAACGAACTGTTACGCCTGTATATGCAGCAGAACATCCCCCTCATTGGCCGCAAAGCCGTGGAAACAATTCGGGCATCCGAGCCAGTAAGGCGTGTCGGCGGAGGAACACATAATGTCGCTTCCCGTTTCGCTAGTCGAAAGATGGGGTGCGTTATCCAAGCCGAGAGCCACAAGGGAGAGCTACCATCGGTCTATTTCTGGGAACACAACCCAGATACCTATGAGTTCTACGATCAGCCTTCAATAATCAAGCTTTCTTACATAAATGCTGCTGGCAAACGTGTTTGTCACCCGTCAACACCAGATTATTTTCTTATCCAGAACGACTGGATGGGATGGGTGGAATGCAAGCCAGAGGAGCAGCTCAAAGTATCTCACGAGAGCGGCAACCAACGCTTCGTTCCAGACGGAAAAGGTGGATGGCGCTGTCCGCCTGGCGAAGAGTTCGCCGCCATGTATGGTCTTGGTTTCAAGGTGCGCTCGACTCAGGAAACCAACTGGATGCTCGTCCGGAATCTGGAATTCCTGTCCGATTACCTTCAAGCCAAGTGTCCGCAACCACCCCAAAAAACTTATTGTGCCATCGCTAAATACTTTGACGGCGAGCGCTGGCTACTCTTGCAGCGCTTGCTGGAACAACAGGGAGTTTCAGCCGACACTGTCTTCACTCCGATCGCCTACGGCTTCCTGATCGTCTATCTGGAGCA
>JAHFUH010000233.1 GCA_023265215.1 Acidobacteriota bacterium | reverse complement strand
GCAGGGCAAACTGCAGGGGCAAGCACAAAGTCTGGTGGACAGGCTTGAGCGTCGCGGTGCTGCACAGGCGGATGCAAATTTCGTCAAATTATCCGAATACCTGAAAAATGCCATTGGTGAAATGGGGAAAGCTGCGGTCGATCTTGGCGCTCAAAAGCCGGACGGCGCAATGCCGCAGGAGCAGAAGTCGCTTCAACAGCTTATGCGGGCTGAAAGTCTTTTCCGTGATATACAAGTCTCATTTGCTCAAAATTCAAGCGGAAAAGGCAACAGTTCACAATCGAATGCCCAAGATCTGGCCGATTTGTTTGAGCTCGAGCTGAACAAGTTGAAAAATCAATACGAAACAGTGCAGCGCGGAGAGCAACAGTCGAAAGATCAGAAAGTTGATGAAGCCCTTCAGCGTTTGAAAGAGCTTGCGCAAAGGCAGGAGCAGCTCAATGAGCGCAACCGCATGCAATCTCAGCGCGGCGGTTCGCAGGCGAGTTCCGGCGGCCAAAACCAACAGCAGTCCAATCAGGGAAATCGCATGCAGGCTCAGCAGGGCAGCCGGCAATCGAATTCCAGCAGCGCCCAAAACCAGCAGCAGCTGATGGATCAGGCAGAACAGTTGCAGCGGCAGTTACAGAGGCTGTCGCGAGAGCGAAACTCTCCACAACTGAACGAGATCAGCAGCCAGCTCCAGAAAGCAGTTGAAGAAATGAAAAAGGCGCTGAACGGATCTCAGCGCGGGAACGATGCTGAAGCAAACGCCCAGGGAATCCGCGCGCTCCAGCAATTGGATGAAACCGCACGCAGACTGGCGCGCAATCAGGCGTCCGGTTTGAAAGAGGGGATGGAACAGGCCGTAGACGAATCGAAAAAATTGGTAAAGGAACAGGAAAGAGTTCAAGAAGAGCTCAACAGTCTCGCCAGGAATAAAGCTCAGTCTGGTTCGCGGGAGGATCTGAGACAGAAGGCTGAAGATGTTGTCGGCCGCAAGGCGATGCTTTCGGATAGGCTTAAGGAATTACAAAACCAGATAGAAGATCTCTCCCGGCAATCCCGCAAAACCGAGAAAGAAACCAGCGATAAGCTTGCGAATGCAGCCGGGTCGATCCGTGACAAGAGAATTCCCGAGCGCATTATGAGCGGAAATCCTCAGATTCAGAATGGAAATTATGAAAGCCAGCGGGAACGCGAGGATTTTATTCGCGGCGGGTTGGAAGATCTGAACCGGCAGCTCGAAAACGCTAGAAACGGCATGGGACAAAGCAGGGAGGAGAGACTTGAAGACGCTGCCAACAGGGCGAGAGGACTTGCGGAAGGACTTGAGTCGATGCAACAGCGCCTGAGCCGGCTGCAACAAGGACAGCAGGGACAGCAGGGACAGCGAGGGCAGCAAGGACAACAGGGCCAGCAGGGGCAACAGGGCCAGCGAGGACAGCAAGGACAGCAAGGACAGCAGGGACAGCAGGGACAGCAAGGGCAGCAGGGCCAACAGGGCCAGCAAGGGCAACAAGGCCAGCAGGGGCAGCAGAGTCAACAGGGCCAGCAGGGACAACAAGGGCAGCAAGGCCAACAAGGACAGCAAGGCCAGCAAGGCCAGCAAGGCCAACAAGGCCAACAAGGACAGCAGGGACAACAGGGTCAGCGAGGCCAGCAAGGCCAACAGGGGATGGGGATGCAGGGGCAGTCGCAGGGACGGGGGCAGCCGGGACAAGCTCGATCGGGGCAAAATATGCAGGGAGAACGAGGACAGTTCCAACCGAATCTTGAGGGAGGCGCCCCGGGCCGCGAACTGGACATTCGTGGCCTTACCGGGAATGCCTCGGCTCCGCCGGCAGGAGGCGGCTCGCGCAGAGAGGAAGATATGCGACAGCTGCAAAGCGAATTGGGACAGCGGCTAACCGATGCACAGGACCTCCGGCGCCTGCTCGACCGAAACTCGTCTCAAATGGACAATCTGGAAAGGGCAATAGAGTCTTTGCGCCGCGCAGGGGATTATAGGAACTATGATGATCCGGAGCAGATTTCGCGGTTAAAGGCGGCAATTGATTACACGCGTAAATTGGAGTCCGGTCTGAGCCGGGATCTGGATCGTCTGGGCCAAAACGAAAAATACTTCCTGTCCGAGGATAATGAAGCACCTGCCGATTATAAAAAGTTGGTTGAGGAATATTACAAGTCTCTGGCAAAAGGCAAATAATCCGAACATGCCTATCTGGCAGGACGCAAAGCCCGCATCCCGATCATTGCGCCCTGGCGCCTTTGCGTTGAGTGTTCGTGTGTGCTCGCGCATCCGAACCATGTGGAGTCAACCGGATAGGCAGGAATTCGAATTTATTTTGGAGTTTTCGAGGGTTTGAGTCTTGGAGTTATTCGCGCCAGGAATTCAAATCCGGCTAAGTCTCAAAATTTCTTTGAGGAGATAGGACTATGGCGTCTTCGAAATACGGCAAATATTTTATGACTGAGCCCATTGAAATCGGGCCCATGCTGCATGTATGCGGTGAAGAAGGCTGCATTGGCGGCCAGTTTTCCGGTTTCCCCGTTGAGATTCAGATTCTCTGTCTCACGGAGCCGGGCGTCATGATCCACAATCCCCACTCCCACACGGTGGATGAACTCTTTTTCATATTTGGGGGGAACCCCAGAAACTATTTCGAATTCGGCGCGGAAATCGAAATAATGATGGGCGAGGAGCAGGAGCGGCATATAGTCGACAAAACCACCATTATCTATATCCCGAAAGGCGTAGTGCACTGCCCGATAACCACATTGAAAGTAGACAAGCCGGTTCAGTGGATGCACGTACTATTTCAGGGACGCTATCAAATGGCACCCGGCGAGGATGTGTCGGGTCATCCAAAGCATGAAGATCGACATCCCTACGATTCGAATGAAATTGTAGAACTCAGAAAAGGGAATACGGCAGGCATATTGGGAAAAAAGACAAAAGCCACCCGCAGATAATCGAGAATTGGGGGAAGCATTAGGGGACACGGAATACGTGAAACACGTGGAGTGGATTTTTTAATTACATTGAGTGGTGAAAGATGCGCATTGTTATAACAGGCGGAGCCGGATTCCTGGGGAGTCATCTTTGCGACAATCTATTGAAGAAGGGCAATGAAGTGATTTGCCTGGACAATCTCTCGACAGGGAGCGTTGAAAACATCTCTCACTTGCTAGGCAACGATCGTTTCCGATTTTACAAGCACGATGTTACGGAATATATATTCATCGGACAGCCTATTGACGCGGTCATGCATTTCGCTTCTCCCGCCAGTCCGCGCGATTACCTTGAAATGCCGATTCAAACACTTAAAGTGGGAGCGCTTGGAACTCACAAGGCGCTCGGGCTGGCAAAGCACGAACGGGCGCGCTTTTTAATGGCAAGCACTTCGGAAACCTACGGCGATCCCCTGGTGAACCCTCAGCCTGAAACCTATTGGGGCAACGTCAATCCAATTGGTTTACGGGGCGTCTATGATGAGGCGAAGAGATTTGCCGAGGCGCTGATTATGGCTTATCACCGGTATCACGGCGTTGATACGCGTATAGCTCGAATTTTTAACACCTATGGACCCAGGATGCGTCCCCATGATGGTCGAGTGGTTTCAAATTTCATAGTTCAGGCGTTGAGAGGCGAATCTTTGACTGTCTATGGCAAAGGAGACCAGACTCGAAGTTTCTGCTATGTGGAAGATGAGATTGACGGATTGGTCAGGCTTTTGATGGCGCCGGACTCTGAAGATATTCATTACCCCGTCAACATCGGCAATCCTCATGAGCTGACGGTGCTTGAAATCGCAGAGACGATTCTAAAACTGACGCGTTCCAGCAGCAAAATTGTACTTGAGCCGCTGCCTGAAGATGATCCCAAAGTCCGCCGCCCAGATATCACCCGCGCAAAGGAACTGCTGGATTGGACTCCCAAGATACAGCTGGAAGAAGGGCTGTACCGGACCATTGACTACTTCCGATCCAAACTGGGCAGTATTTAGCCGTAGTGAAAAATCCAGTCTATTGAGTTCCGCATAATATAGGGACAATGCTATTATCTCGTGCTTGGAGGTAAGGCATGAGAGTTCCGTTATTGGATCTGCAGGCTCAATACGCAACCATTAAAAATGAAATTCGCCTGGCAGTTGATGAGGTTTTTGAAAGCCAGAAGTTCGTCCTCGGGGAGCAGGTCGACGGGCTTGAAAAGGAAATTGCCGGAATGTGCGGCGTCCCTTGTGCGATCGGCGTTGCTTCAGGAACAGATGCTTTGCTGCTGGCGCTCAAGGCTATCGGAGTCGGACCGGGAGATGCTGTCGTAACCGTTCCATTTACCTTTTTCGCGACCGCGGGCGTCATCGCCAACCTCGGAGCATTGCCGGTATTTGTGGATATCGAGGAATCCGGTTTTGAAATGGATCCGGATAGATTATCCGCTTTTATAGAGCGGGAATGCGAATACCGCTCGGCTGTCGGGAAGCTTGTCCATAAATCCTCCGGCTGCACTATCAAAGCATTGTTGCAGGTGCATCTATACGGCCAATGTGCGGAAATGGACAGCATCCTCAGTATTGCAGGGAAATATGGACTGTCCGTTGTCGAAGATGCCTGCCAGGCCATTGGCGCAACCTATAAGGATCGTCCGGCGGGCGCCATGGGCGATCTGGGCTGCTTCAGCTTCTTCCCATCGAAGAATCTCGGGGGTGCAGGGGACGGCGGAATGGTGATTACATCCAATGAACAACTGGGCGACCGAGTCCGGTTGCTCCGGACTCACGGCATGCGTCCAAAATATTATCATTCGATTGTCGGCTTCAACAGCCGGCTGGATGAGCTTCAGGCTGCTGTGCTGCGAGTGAAGCTGCCGTATCTGGAACAGTGGTCGCGCGCGCGCCGCCAGAATGCCGACAGCTATGCAAAGGATTTCGCGGCCGCGGATCTTCTATCCCATGTGAAAATTCCTGCCGTGCTTCCGCATCGATCTCACATTTTTCACCAGTACGTCATTCGCTGCCGGATGCGCGACGAACTGCAATCCCATTTGAAAGCCCAGGGGATCGGGACAGAAATTTACTACCCCGCATCTTTGCACGAACAGGAGTGCTTCCGGTATCTCGGATATACCGCTGCCGACTTTCCTTGCTCTGCTGCTGCATCCAGGGAAACCTTGGCGTTGCCGATCTACCCCGAACTTACGGATGAGCAAAGGCGCCATATCGTTAGTTCCATTGCCAATTTCTACCGGCATCAGAAGATTTGAGCCGTTGTGCCTTGGAGTTGTTGGGTCGGTGTCCTGTTAGTTATAGGGAAGGATAGGCAGATTTTGTGGTAAGGCCAAATCCCAAAAGCACACTGCAGAGACGCTGAGATCGCAGAGAAATAAATTAAGTCTCTGCGATCTCTGCGTTCTTTGCGCCTCGGCGGTGCGCTTTTATCGTCCTATCCCCGCGTGACTAACCGGTTACTTGGGTCGTTCTATGGGGATAGACACCCCACATAAAAAGCGGTTTTTTTATGCGGAGCAATGGCGGACGGATGCAAGAAATTCGCTTTGGTGCTTCATGATAATTTTGTTCAATATTTCAATGGACTGCGGTTTCAGAGCGGACATCGGGTTGTGGCTCAGGAGCATTTTAATCTGACGACTGGTGTTTTCATCAGCCTGCTGAGTTTCAAGCTCCTGCACAATTAAATTTTCACAATTCCTCAGGATCGAGCGGAAATAACCAATTCCCTCTTGAATCACCCCGTTTATGCGAGATCCGATTCCTGCGGGCTGCCTGTTGCCCAAAGGGTTGAAATTGCAGTAGCAGCGGGGATAACGTTCCAAAATTTTTCGCAAGGGCAGATCGCATTTATTGCGCTGAACCCATTTGGCCAGAATATTCACACGGTTCAAGTAGATTTTATCTGTATGCGGAAGCCCGGAAAGCAGGTCCAGGTTTTTCAATGCTATGGGATCAATCCGCGATTCCTCGCTGTTTTCATTATTGAGCCGGAAGGAATTCTCGTGAAGAGAACAATAGCAGTCGAGATACTTTTTCTTGAATTCCATAAAACCCGCATCGAATTCATTGCGAGTTTTGGCATCCAGTAACTGACAGGGTTCATCGAAATATTTGAGCAGTTGATCTCGAAGAGCATCAATTGTTTCTTGACGCAGTGGAAAAGCTGCGCGCAAATAATCCTGGGCATGCATCAGGGACGGCATCCATCGCACAAACCCCCCAAGATTGTCCAGCGACTTCCGCCATTTCAACAATCGTTCCTCATCGGAACCGAAATTGTGCGCGATATGAGCCATTGCTTCGCGCAATGTGAAGGCGCTGGTGCGCAAGCTATACAAAACGGGTTTTATATTCTGAACAGAGGCTCTGCTTGTATTTAAATCACGTGAAAAGAGCGTTGTCATAAAAGCTTCCGGGAACTCCGGCAGCTTGTTAAAAAAATCCTCGATGGAATCCATCCACTCAATCAATTGTGCGCGCGCTTGCTCAGTGCTTCCATCCCGGATTTCAGGCCTGCCCGTAAGCAATTCAGCCCAATGAAGGGCCTGGTCGTCAGTGAAAGCTCCAACGGGTGCCCGATTACTTGAAACAGCCGAAGATCGTCCTTTGGGGGCAATGGCTGCCAGGTGAGCGGAAAGATATTGGCCTATGCCGCGATTCTTGATGTCTGAGCCGATTGCCCATCGTTCGGAACCGGCCATCATTTGTCCGCGGGTGATATACAGCTTTTCGAGAACCTGGTGTACGTCCCGGTTCATTTTATAAACAGACGGTTCTTTCCCGATATCGCCGGATGGAGGTTCAAGCATAAGCCTGCGTAAGCTGTCAGACTCCGTCCTTGAAAGTGAGTCCGGGCGCCACAAAATGAAATTGTGCAGGGCGGCGGCTATCTCGTTGAACCTGGTTTCGAATTCGTAAAAGCGTTCGCAAGGGCTGAGAACCATCAGCAGCCATGGATATCCTGATCCTTTGAGTTTCGCAAGATCCTCGTCCGACCAGCAAGGATCTGAAACGTTTTTAAAATACACCAATCCTGCCGAGGCTTTTTCTTTGCCCGGCAATCCGGCTGTCAGAGCTTGGGAATTACGCAAGTACTTGGGACTTCGTTCCGGCTGCCAGGAGGGTATTTCCTTTTGAATCCAGGAATAGACCTGGAATTGAAGGCGTTCGTGAAATTCCTCCTCCCGCGAATCGGATGAGGGAGAAAAAGGTGCATTTTCTTGAAACGTCATAGGACTGCCTATCCCGGGGCATACTAATCGCGAGGCCCTTTTTTGTTATCGGCGTCCTTTGCCGCTTCTTTAGGATGACTTGAATAGATGCTGGTTGGTGCGGCGGAACCGATCGCCTGCTCGTAATTGTTGCCGTAGCACTGAAGGGTCGGCTGAGTCCCTTCAATGAAATACTCCATTTCCCGTTGCAGGCACCTCTCGGTTGCAAGCAGTCCCGTTGTTGGGTCTATTTCCACCTGCACGACTTCGTCGGGCATTGAGAATGTTTCACCTTTTAACGGCCGAAGCACAGCAGCCTTTTTCATGAATTCCGTCCAGATGGGCAGCGCTGACTGAGACCCGGACAATCCCAATTCCCGATTGTCGTCGAAACCAACCCAGACGATGCAGAGTAGATCCGGAGTGTAACCCGCAAACCAGCCATCGTGCGAAGTCCCTGTTTTCCCTGCAGCAGGGAGCGTGAATCCGCGCGCCCGCGCACCCTGCCCAGTTCCATTGTCGATAACAGACTGCAGAAGGGAAGTTACCAGGAAAGCTATTTGTGGCGTCAGTGCCCTCTTGGGCTCGGATTTGGCTTCCGAAATAGGTTTGGCGCTGCTGTTGCAAATTTCGAGCACAGCCGTGAGATCTGAAAGCAAGCCGGAGTGGGCAAACGCCGTATATGCCCGGACCATCTCCAGGGGAGTGATTTCAAAACTTCCGATAGCCATGGCAGGGTAAGGTTTTATCTGCTCGTTCAAACCCAGCCGCTTGGCCAGGTCGACAACTTTGGGATA
>JAHFUH010000752.1 GCA_023265215.1 Acidobacteriota bacterium | reverse complement strand
CGGCACTTCGTTGCTTGTGCCGGCCCTTTGGGCCTCATTCTCAATATGCTTTAACCCCGAGCTGACGCTCGGGGCTATTCCCTTCCGGCGCTTCGCGCCTCAACTGCAATTTATTCTCACGTCGCGTAGCGAGGCCCGACCTCCCGGCCTTAAAAGGACGAGCTAAAATCGGACCGCCGCTGCGCGGCTCAGCAGGTGATCGATGCAAAACTGAAAACTGTGCGGCATTAGGCGAGATGTTTCCGGCTTCTTAGAATTTGTAGCTGATTCCCATTTGAAGCACCGGGAAGATTGAAAATCCTTTCAGATCCTCGTTTGTTTTAGCTACCTGCTTGTCAATATTCTGCTGAAGCGTCGGGACAGTTTTGCTTGCGGTCAAGGTTGCGATAGGATCTCCATGGTACATAAGGCCCAAATCGGCGAAAAAGCCCCAATGACCGCTTTTCTTTATTGGATTGTTAAATCCGAATCCAAAATAAGGCGCCACCCGGTTGAATTTCACTTTTCCGTCCACCTGTCCCAAATCTGGAAGGTTATATGTCACATCGCCGATAGTGATTTTTCCAGTTGTAGCCTGCGCAGTTCCTGTCACTTCGTTCATGTTGATTAGCACGCCTCCACCAAGACGGAACCAGTTCTTAAAGGGGAATACATCCACTGCGATTGGGACAGCGCCCAGTTTCAACTCGGCGTTGTAAGTGATCCCTAGTTCGTCAAAATCGGTTGAGTATGAGAAAAAGCTTGCCCCGAACCGCACGTTCAGCACACGAGGTACGATAGACCGGCTCAAATCCGCCCCGATCCCCAGGGTTCCGACTTTTGCATCCACAGCCCATCCGCTCCCGGGGTTTTCCGAGTCGGCGGCAACTGCCGTCAGCGAAAATAATAAGATTGCAGCAACCAATCCCAGCATGCACTTTCTTTTCATCCAATCCTCCAAAATGAGAAAATCCGGAACACGAAGCATATATCGGCCCTGCCTGCCGGGGGATAACAAAAATATGGTTGCAGCTTCCGAATGAAATGAGAGATAAATGCATCAACTATGACAACAGAAATCAATCATTCAGAAACGATTGGCGGGTCCCCGGCTTTAGGTGCGCGATTGATGTCGGTGGACGTCTTGCGTGGATTTGACATGTTCTGGATAATCGGCGCGGATTCATTTGTCTATGCGCTCAACCGCATGACAAATACTCCGGTTGTCCGGTTCCTCGGGCGCCAGCTCGATCACGCCGAATGGGAAGGATTTCATTTCTACGATCTGATATTTCCTTTATTCATATTCATCGTGGGCGTGTCCCTGGTTTTTTCTTTATCCAAAAACAGGGAAGCAGGACGGGCGGCAGCGCTGATCCGGATTGTGCGCAGGAGCGTTCTGCTTTTTCTTCTGGGGATATTTTATTCCGGAGGCCTGACGAATCCCTGGCCCGACGTCCGGCTGATGGGAGTGCTGAACCGTATCGCGCTGGCTTATTTCTTTGCAGCAATTCTGTTCATGTTCTTCAAGCCCAAAGTTTTGGCTATCCTGTCGATGGTTCTGCTTGCGGGCTATTGGGCACTCCTGACCTTCGTTCCTATTCGGGATATACAGTTGACCAGAGACTCTCTTAGCCACCAGGCAGAGCTGGAGAAAGATTACGGCACAGCACAGCTCTTTAAAACACCCATCAATTTCTCGGCTATGAAAGAAAGTGCCGCCTGGACTACGGCGGAACGGTTTTTTTATGGGACGAATAAGCGGGTTAGCGGTAAATTCGGCAGAGGATATAACCTTGCGGATCATTCGGATTTTCAATATCTGCCGGGAAGAAAGTATGATGTGTTTTTCGACCCCGAAGGTTTGTTGAGCACTATCCCATCCATTGTCAGCTGTCTTCTCGGCGTTTTTGCCGGGCTGCTCCTAAAAAGCCGGTCAGTCCCGGATCGGCGCAAGGTAGTCTATCTGATCTCTTTCGGGATTTTGGCCTCGGTTCTGGGCTGGATGTGGCATTTCCAGATCCCGGTAGTGAAGAAAATATGGACCCCCTCTTTTGTCCTGGTGGCGGGAGGATACAGTTCGATCCTGCTGGGCATCTTTTATCTGGTAGTGGACGTCTGGCAAGCCAAAAGATGGTGCAAACCACTTGTGTGGATGGGGATGAACTCAATTACACTCTACCTCGCCGACAGTATATTGCGCGGTTTCCGGCGGCTGTCGCCGCGTGTTGTGGGAGGCGATGTCAGCTTGTTCTTCAACTCCCATGTTGCCCAGGGATCCGGTGACCTGGTAGTCACCGCTACCGGCATGTTGCTGGCTTTCTGGCTGGTCTATTTTCTTTATAAGAGAAGAATTTTCCTGAGGCTTTAGGAGCCTGTCCAAATATTAGGAGGGGCTGCGCGCATGGGGCTTGCACGATCTGAGTCCGCGCAGCGGCCCAGCGCGAGCGTAAGGCGCGAAACAGCAAAGCCCAGGGTGAAGGCGCACGCCACAGCGGGTTCCTTCACCCTGGGTACAGGCTCGCTGCAGGACACAGTTGACACTGTGGGTAGATGACGCATCATGGCGATTCTCCAGAGTCTAAATGATCGTTCGGCTCAGGCCCGAAGGGCCGTCAGCATCATAAAGTGCCGCGCTTTCAGCGCTCATCGTCACCAACAACCTAATCCCGGCCTGACGGCCGGGCCTATTCACTGGCGGCCCTTCG
>JAHFUH010000232.1 GCA_023265215.1 Acidobacteriota bacterium | reverse complement strand
TACCAGTGTTGGGAATCGAAAAAGCATGTTGAGCGCCATCATTGGCACCTATGTAATAAAACAGTTCGGTGCCCATTTCATAGTTTGTGGCGTTCCCTATAGGTTGAGAAGGATCGCCAACCGCCATATCATGGCCATTCCATGTGGGTACACCACCAGCACGAGCGGCGGTGCCTTGAGTGACTACGGCCAGCACAACCAAAGTTGCGGTAGCCGCTGGAGTGAAATTGCCAGTCTGTGGAGCCGATGAGCCGGTAAAACGAAAATTCGTGTCGAAAGTCGCTCTGTTCCCGGCGTATGCTCCACCGCCGAAGTCGTCCATCCGGACATACCCCGAGGGAGTTGTTCCTGCATTGCCAAGGTCGGTCCCGATATATCCGGAGGCTGTAAAGTTCGTTGCGTAGCAACTAAGGAGAAGTGTCCCATTGCGGAACATCCAAAGAGTATTGGCAATGCATATCCCGAGGATTGTATCGCCAACAGCTATAGAAGCGTCTGTAACGGAAACAATCGGGGTCCCCCCGGACCCGTTGAAATACTGGATGGACGCCCTGTGTTGTCCCGCTCCTCCAAAGTTCCAGTCATAGCAAAACTCATACCCGGGGCCAGGACTGGGTGGACCAGAGGCGTTCCCACCGCGAGCCGTTAAAGTCCACCAGCTTGCATCATTAGGAATATAGGCAACCTTGCCTCTTACTTCGCAATCCAGCCATGGCCCGTCATTCCAGTAGTTGAAATTAGGTGAGTTGCTCCCGTTGTCACCACGAGCCGAATTGCTATAGATTTTAATAGCCTTGGCATCGTAGACGGTCCACGACTTACCGGCACGGATGATGTTGGTGGCATCCGTTCCTGTGAAATCGTCAAGAACCGCCGTTGTTGGAGAGGTGGTCATAATCTATGTATTAATGCCTCGCCTGCTTTAATAACCGACATTTGATCAATGCTCCTGCACTTCCAATCCGCGCATTGTTGCCACCGCTGCGTGCTCTGGCAAGGCCGGCAGCTCACATTTGCAGGAGTAATTATTTTGCATGGTCCAACCGGCTGTCCTTTAATCTCGCTTGTCGCAGTGAATATCATCACTGTCGGGATCCCGAGCGAGGACGCCAGGTGAGCGACTCCGGAATCCGTTCCGATGATCAGCCTGCAGCGGGCCAAGGCGTCCGGCAGCGTTTCGATTCGCTCGGTCCGGATATGCTCGCCGGGGATATCGTTAACGCCATCGGATTCAAGTCCAAAGACCGCGACATTCCGGCCGGCCAGGATGAAATGCTCTGCGACAGCCGCCAGGCCAGGCCACCGCTTTCGCAGCCAGATCCCGCCCTTACATCCCGGGACGATCCCGACATCCCACCGCGGCGTCCGATCCAGAGCCTTGCACCATTCAGAAATATCCGGTAGCTCACCGGTATAGCCGAAATACTCAGCCAGGCGCAGGTTGGATCGCGCCTCTGATATTGTGTACGGGTATGCAATCTGGAATCGCGGGAGCAGTCTCAGTTCCGCACGATTCTTCCAGGCCGGCGGCATCCACTGGCCTGCTACAAGGCGCGCTTCGCCTACGGGCTCAGAAATATCGTGCACCTCATCCGCATAGCTGCAGCGGCGCCATAATTCAATAGTCGGGAAATCAGTCTGAACATAAAGCGCAACCCTGTGCCCGAGGCCCTTCAGCGCCTTGATGGCCGGCAACATGAAAACGGCGTTGCCCAGCCCCGAGGCAAGTCCAATTGCGAGCCTCATTGAATAGCCTTCCTCCAGAGCCCGGCCCAGTCGCCAAAGGAGTAGCGCTCGTAAAACGACAAAACCCTGGGAGTCCGCAGCCGATTCTCAATTGCGCATTCAATCAGCTGTAGATCATTTCTTTTCTGCCATGGGATGATGGCGCACTCGCTCAGTTCTTGAAACAATCCGGTGTCGGTTGTGACTATGGGCAGCTTCGCCGCCTCCGCGTCCGCCATCGCATAGCCGGCGCCTTCGCAAAGCGATAGACTTAAAAAAAGTGAAGCTGCTTTGTACTGCTCCTTCTTCTCGGTGTCATTCCTGAAGGAGAGCGGCCGAAACTTCCACTGCGGGCACCTGTCGGCGAGTTCTCGCCATATTCCGGAGCCCTTATTCCAATCGCGCCAGTCCCCGATAATGACAGGACGTTCATTCATGCTTTGAGCGCGAGGCAAAGGATCAACCCAATGCGGGATAACCTGAATGCAGATAAATTTCAGCTTTGGCCAGAATTGATCAGCGGCCCATTGACTTGGAGCGACGTATTTCCTATTAGGCTTTTCGAACATTGCCCTCTGTTGCTCAACGATCGCCCTGGTCGAATCAGTACGCCAGTGCGGATCCCGCTCATAATGGACTTCAGCGCAGCCATGGTGCACGACTATAGTCTTAACTGAATCCGGCACCAGCAGGGACAAGTGATTATCCGCGATCACAACATCATCAGGAGCGAATGCTCCGGGCAGGAGCGCCGGCGTTATCGATTGCAGTTCAGAGAAAACCCTGCGCAGCATCTGATCGAAACGGCACACACCTGTCCATCCGCCATCCTCGATGCGCTTGGCGACCAGAGAGTAAATTTTCATTTGCCTTTGAGGTACTGGTCAGGAGTGATTACAGCATCACCATATTTCTGTACAAATTCTCGCACGCCGCGGAAATCGTCGCCCTTGCTGCCTTCCCAGGTAACATGCAGGCTAATGACAGCCTGACCGGGCCGCTCAGTTAGCTCCGATAGGATCTCAAGTAAAGGTTCATCCTCGGGTCCCATTCTCCAGCGGAACGCTCCATCTAAGCGTCGCCAAGCGGGAATGCGTAAATAGTGCCGGAACTCCGGGAGAGGCGGCACAGACCCGGCTTCCGGTCCCATCCACCTTAAATCAAAGCCCTCGGCCGCGAGAGCCTCGTGCAAGTCATCTGTGTAATGATTCCAGGGCGCCACGAAATGCCTGGTTTCAATTCCCAGCATCAGGCTTGCAATGTGAATCAATTCCTTACATTTACTGAGAGTGCACCCGTAAAACTCGGACGGCTCGCCCTTCATATACGGCTCATGCCTAAATCCGTGCATCGCAACCGTCAGGCCGGTTGGCTCGGATTGTAGCCAGGATTGGCCAGCTTTATCGAGGCAATAAGGAATAACAGCTCCAAGGTAGGGCACGCCTGCCATCGCTTCATGAAACTTCCGAGCGAACTGCAGACACATATCCGGGCTTTTGTCCAGATTCCAACCCAGATCGTCGACGCGAATGCAAAATTTCAAAACTTCACCGCCATCAATTCAAATCCAACCATATTGCCCGAAGCGTCTCCAACAACTTCAAAACTCTCGCCCTCATAGCGGTAACATTGAGTAGAAACTAAATCGAAGCCGGTCAACCTGGCGAGCGTCCGGATAGTAAATTCATCGTAGCTCATCAATGGATCGCCACGCGCACCCTCATATTGCGGAGAATCGACACGATAACGGCCGGTCGCAATCAGGGTGCCGCCAACCTTTAGCCCCTGCCGGATCCGGACCCACACCAGCGGTTCATAGCCAATCAGATGTTGCAGACAATAGACCGCGACCGCATGATCGAACTGGCCTTCCGGCAGTTCCAGCTCTGCCAGGTCGCAAATCCTTACCTCATAGGATTTGTCTGCCGCTTCCCAAGCCTGCACCAGGCGCGCCTTATCATAATCGATTGCCAGGACCTTGCAGCCCTTCTGCGTCAATATCCCGGAGAGTGGTGATGCGCCGGCGCCGATATCCAGCACGCGGCTGCCCGGCTTTATGCGGGACAATATGAAATCGAAAGCTGCAAGCCGGCTCATCCTCTATTCACTCCGATCATCAGCGCGTGCGCCTGACCTTTGAGGCGGAGGATTCCGGTGTTTGTCCAGGTGAGGCCGGGCCACAGATCCATATAGCTACCTGCGTTCATATCCCGGACGTGCTCCGCTCTCGGCTGTGAGATATTCTCGAAAAGCACAAGAACTCCCCCGAGATTCAAACGATGGAAATCCATCACCGCATTTTCGAAAGTAATTTCATCGGTAATATGCTGGAGCGCCATGCAATCAAAGATCAGATCGACGCTCAGCCGGTCCGGAATGCTCGTCGAGAGCTTTGGCTGTTCACTGTCGCGCCAATCTTGTTGGATCGAACTGAGCGCCTCCTGACAAAGATCCACGCCATGCAGCTCGGCAGCGGGCCAAAGCGCTCGAAGCCGGCGCATCATACGTCCATAACCACAACCGAAATCGAGGATAGTATCCGGGCGCAGGCGTTTTATGCATGGCTCGATAAATTCCCAGATAGCCTCGCCCTGACGGTCCGCGTCGCGTCCATCAAAACTTGCCTCTTCCGGGCCGCGCGCCATGCGGGTGCGCCAATAGTCGATGTAAGCCTGGCCGGCTAGCTTGCCCATTGCTTTAGAGGCGGCTCCGCGCCCGCCCTGGCCGTGTTCCCCCAGCAGCTGTCCTCGCCTTTCCACAGGAAGGATCGCACCAGACCGGGGACGCACAGAATATCTTTACCGATATTCTTCGTGGACCGCGGCGCATCCCGCACAATCCACCAATCAACATTTGAACCAACGCCGCGGCCGGTCCCTTTGTGTTTCGGAGCTCCGAGTTCAAATGTCGGTATCGGGCAAACCGAACGCCAGAATTCAGCGGAGGCGTGCATGTGTGTCGCGCGAATATAGAGCTTGCGCTTCACCGGGATTCCATCGATTGTCTCGGCGGATATGGCGTTATGCTCGCCGGCATCATGGCCGGTCAGTAGCGGAGCCTTCCCGTGAAGGCGAGACAAAATATTCAGCGCTCCCGGATACACATCGACGTCATCCTGAAAATAGGAAATCCAATCAACCGATTTATCCGCAAGCCAGTAGCTCAGACCGATATTGAGGGCTGCAGCCAAGCCGCGATTATGGGGCACATACAAATAATCTGCGATCGCGCAGCGGACCAGTTCGTCTGTCCATTTTGCAGGGCTTCCGTCGTCCACCACAAGTACCGGAGCTCCGAGCGCGCAGATCTGCGGTAGAGATCGCAACAGCGCCTCGGGCCGGTTGAATGTGGTAACTATGATGCCAATCATGCAAGCCTCAATTTTTCGTTTTCCCAGAATGCCGTAGGGATAAGGTCCACTGGAACAACTTCACGGATATTGTCTTTAGCGCTTGTGTGGTCACCGTGGATGCGGGCCACCATGTGACTGCAATCATTTGAAGCTGCTACCTGCTTCAGTATGGGCCAAACAAAACTATTATCGCTGGCTTTCTGTTTATCCTCGAACTGATGCCTTTGCCAAAGGGATCGCAGATACATCAGGGTTGTGCCGCAAACATAGCCGGGGACTTCTGCCTGATAGCGCTTGGCCTGCTTCGATGCAGCGTCCCAAAAGAGCAGGCTTGAATAACCCGTGACAGGCTTGCCGGAGGCCTGCAGGCGTGCAACCTGGTCAGAGATGCGATTGGGAGCGCTCCAATCGTCGTCGTCCCAATGGCAGATAATTTCTCCGTGAGCAAACAGGTTTGCGCGGTTTCGCTTTTGACCGAGCGTTCCAACTTTTTCCCCGACGTGGTAATAGCGGATCCGCTCGCCGTCGGAAACGATATCTCTAACAGAATCTGTGCCATCGTCCATAATGACGAGCTCGCGATTCTCATAGGTCTGTTTCTGCCAGCAATCAATGGCGGCCGGAATAAATTCACGACGGTTATAAGTCGGCATGACACAGGAAATTAAAGGCTCTACCATTTCTTTCCGTCAAATCCCAGCTGCGTTAAATCCTTGCCAGCTTGCCCAGGCACGCCTTGTGGACCGCGCTCTCCGTCCTTGCCATCCTTGCCGCGCTGGCCTTCCTTGACCATCATTCTCCAGTCGGTAGATTTTCCGGGAGCGCCCTGCGGATTATTCTTCTGGCAATGCCAGGCGGAGCCGCCCCAGGTCACAACATCACCTCGCTGGTATGTGACTTCGGAGTTATATATTTCCCGGTAGATCATGACGGGTAGTGAACACAGTGTCTCCGCCGATTCGCCGCCGGTCCTGCGGATCGCCAGCTTAAAGGTTCTCAGGTCTTCAGCCAGCTCCACCGCCATGTCAGCGGCTCCAGCAACAACAACTTCCCAGCCGGCTTTCTCCAGCTGCTCGCCTGGAATGGTATCGCGGAAAGCTCTGATGATACCGCCATCGAAACGGGCAAATGTTCCTCGCGGATAAGATTTCGAGAAGTCCACAGAAGGCAAGACATCTACCTGTACCGCGTCGCGTCCAGGAGCTCCTGCGGGTCCAGTTTCCCCTCGGTCCCCTGAAAACCCCTGGATTCCCGGTAAGCCCGTATCACCCTTGATGCCAGGATCCCCTTTTTCGCCCGTTTCACCAGCGCTTCCTTTTGCGCCCGGAGTCCCAGCAATGCCCGGATCTCCCTTCTCCCCCCGGATTCCCGGTAAGCCGCGTTCGCCTTTCTCGCCACTCTCTCCTCGCGGACCGCGTTCTCCTGGAGCACCGGCAGGAATGGCTTTTAAACGCCCATCAAGAGCCTCTTGGCGCGTGTCGAAAGTATTGACGCGACCCTCTAATGCGCCGAGCTTTTCTTCTAGTATATGAAACTTTTCCTCGGCCTTAGCGGGATCCATCATTTGTGTTGGAGTGGGAGTTGGATTCTGGGGCTTTGGATTATTGAAAGGATCTTCCTTCGCATCACGTTTCGCCAGGGCGGCCAGGCTGTAATTCTGCTGCTGGAGGTAAGGTGATGCTCCACCTTCCGCCGGCTTGTAATTCGCGCGATACCTGGCTTCATTTGGAGCCATCCAACCGCCGGCCACGCCTTCAGTATTTGCCTTATACAAAGCTGCGGTATCCATACGTAACAGGTTGTCGATGTCCAGTTCGGTACCCATGCCGACAGGAAGTTCCAGACCTTCATCGAGACACAATTCCATTGACTCAATGAGGCTCTGCAAGCAATCCGTATAATAGGAAATGATCAGTGCCTCAACATTCCCGGCATAGGCCGGCAACGGGCCGCCAAGTTTAAATGGAGGGTAGTGAAAGGCCCGCGCAATGTCATCGACGGTCCATTTCAGCTGCTCTTCAAGCTGGGCCGCCTGGGCAGTTATGGAGGTAGCTGTGAATTTCATGTCGTTTGCAAGCACCCAGACGTTGCCGAAATTCTCTCCACTATAATTCTCTTTGAATTTCTTCTCAAGCCTGTCAGTTTGCTCAGGACTTATCTTCCCTGGAACTGTAATAACTCCGCCAGGCAGAGCCGCGTTCTGAAAAAAGCTGACCGAATTTTCCTGAATCTTATTTCCCATTGTCGCACTCAGAGCACAGGCGAACAGAGGTGATATTCCAACCAGGGGATGATAGAGGCAATTGGCTCTGTCGTGAATAATCTCGCGCGCAGGAACAACCACGCTGTCGTCCAACTGGCGGGAAAGGGGATCCCGGCTCAACTGGTAGTAGACGTCACCATTTTCCGCAACCAGTGGATACACGCGAGCCGGATCGAGAACGTAGAGTGCATTCACGACGCCACGACTATCCTTGCCTTTCAGGATATAGGCATTACCAGCCAGGGCTTTAGAAACAACCCATTGTTCCGCCCATTGAATGCGGTTCTGGAAATGGTTCGGTTTGCGGAGAACGGGCAGCCAGGGAGAGCTACCTGTTATTTCTTCCCAGATTCCATCATTGTTTTTACAGAGTTTGATTCTTAATTTGGCAATATCCGATGCGATACCAGTTACACAGGCAAAAACAGCGGAAAATTTAAGCAAATTGTGCTTACCGTGTACAACCACACCCTTCTGCCAGGCCCCCGTGAAGCTCTCCTTGATCGGTCCCCATGCCCCATAGAAGCCACCGGAAACGGCAGTAAATGCCCTTGCGAGCACCTTGGCAACCATTCTCCTGGCAGTCCCTAGTGGTTTCATTTGGTCCTCAGGTCTCGTCGTCTATCTTTGGTCTTAGCTGAAGTAGTTTCCACTGGCTCTGCTTCCGTTTTTACTGGTGCTGGC
>JAHFUH010000231.1 GCA_023265215.1 Acidobacteriota bacterium | reverse complement strand
TCCGCTCTATCCTAGGGATTACTTTTTCTGCTGGTACGCCATGATTGAAAAGTATCAATGGAGTCCCGACAACAGCGCCGAGATTGAAAAGGGCTGGATTATCAAGGCGGATTCGCTGAGGGAGCTTGCAGGCAAAATCGGCAAGGACCCGGATGCGCTGGAAAAAACCGTGGCCGCCTGGAACAAATCCTGTGCGGCGGGGAATGACTCGGAATTCGGCCGCTCGGCGAAGCAGATGGCTCCGATTCAGGCTCCGCCATTCTATGCCGCCGAGTTCGTCCCCTCGTTTACCAATACTCAGGGAGGGCCCCGGCGCAACAGCTTTGCCCAAGTGCTGGACACCAATCGCAAACCGATTCCAAGGCTATACTCGGCAGGAGAACTTGGATCCATTTACAGTTATCACTATCAAGGCGGTGGAAATATCGCCGAGTGCATTGTTTTTGGTCACATTGCGGGTGAGCGCGCCGCGGCCGAAAAAACCTGGGCTTAAAACGCCGCCAAGTTCACAGCGCCGGCCGGCAGGCATCAGTGATCAGAGTTACTAATGAGTAAGACGATATCGCATGGGTTTTAATGTAGACGCGGCGTCTCGCCGCGTCTACTTTGGAGCACCAATTTCGGAGCAGCCAATCGAATGTTTTAAATTATGAATATCTGCTTGCTGATGAACTGATTAGCAAAAGCAAGCAGCTATGAATCAACCCCGAAAGCTGAAAGGGTTACGTCTGAATTCTTGACATGGATCAAGGCTTTGGGGCACAAATCCGCTCAAGAATGTACCGTAGGGGCTCCAGATGTCAAAGCAAGTCGATTAGAAAGATCCGGCAGATGCTGCCGGGACTGATAAAAAAGGAGACGAGCGAAATGTCCACGAATACCCTTAAAACAGCAGCTATTGTGTGTTTCATTATTGCGATGGGCGGGCTTCTCCTCGGCGGTTTGTTTGCCAACCGCGAAGCGCCGCCATATCCAGGTAGCATAACCGGTCCGGATGGAACAATTCTCTTCACAAAGGCAGATATTCTTGCGGGCCAGGATGTCTACCAGCGCTATGGATTGATGGACCACGGCAGCGTATGGGGCCATGGTTCCCAGCGCGGGACGGAGTTCTCCGCACTGACACTGCACCGGATTGGCGAAAAGGTGAGGGAGAACATTTCCAACACGGTCTATGGTCGCCAATACGGAGCGCTTGCCACAGAAGAACGCGACCTCGTTGATGTTCGGACACAACGATTGATGAAGGCTAACCGTTATGATTCCGCGTCCGATACTCTTCGCCTGAATGCCGGCCAGGTTGCGGCCCTGGCAGACATTGAGGATTTATGGGAACGCACATTCCGGGATGGCGATAAGAATTATGGATTCCTCCCCGGAACTGTTCCCTCCCAGGAGGAGCGTAAACAAATAGGGCGGTTTTTCTTCTGGACCGCCTGGGTCGCTTCCGCTGCTCGCCCCGGCGCCGATCACAGTTACACGAACAATTGGCCTCCGGATCGCACTGTGGGAAACGTTGCCACGGTCCAGACCTACATATGGAGCATCGGGGGCATCGTCTCTCTCTTCGTGACTCTTGGCTTATTTATATACTGGGTGCACCACGATCATCTTTGGTATGGTGAACCACAGGGTGTTCCCCTCGCGGAAAAGCTCGTGGACATGCCGCTTACTTTAAGTCAGATTGCAGCGGCAAAGTACTTCCTGGTGGTTATTCTATTGTTCCTGCTTCAAACATCGTTCGGCGGCCTTCTGGCGCACTACACCGTGCATCCCGGCAGCTTTTATATCCCCATTATCGGAAAATTCATTCCGTATAGCTGGGCCAAATCGTGGCACTTGCAACTCGCCATATTTTGGATCGCCACTACATGGGTGGCTTCAGCTATCTATCTGGCGCCGATCATTGGAGGACGGGAACCGAAAGGCCAAAGCATTCTTGTCCAGGCACTGTTTGGAGCGATCTTATTAGTAGCTGTAGGGAGTCTCGCCGGCGAGGTTGCGGGAATCAAAGGGATGCTTGGCAATCTATGGTTTTGGTTTGGACACCAGGGCTGGGAATATCTCGAACTCGGCAGGCTATGGCAAATCCTCCTCTTTGTTGGACTGCTTGCCTGGCTTTTTATCGTTTACCGAGCCGTGAGCAACCGAACGACCCGGATTGGCGACAAGGACTTCAGGAGCCTGGTAAACTTTTATGTGGTGAGCGCAATCCTGGTTGTAATCTTTTTTGCTTTCGGACTTTTGTTCAGCCGCGGATCGAATCTGACCGTAGCCGATTACTGGCGATGGTTTGTAGTTCATATCTGGGTTGAAAGCATCTTCGAGTTCTTCGGCGTCGCCGTGATCTCGGTCCTGCTGGTCGCCATGGGACTCGCTTCTGCTGCTGGAGCGCTTCGAGTGGCCTACTTTACAGCCGCTATTGTTTTTCTCAGCGGAATTCTCGGCACTGCCCATCATTACTTCTGGTATGGAGGCCCATCGCTGTGGCTGGCAATCGGATCCGTTTTTTCAAGCATGGAACCGGTGCCGATGTTTGGATTGGTGGTTCGCGGCCTGATGGAGTACCGATCGATTAAGGGGCGAGGTGGCCAGTTTTCCTACAAATGGCCTATGTATTTCCTGGTTGCAAGTTCATTTTGGAATTTCCTGGGGGCGGGAGTTTTTGGATTTCTCGTCAATCTCCCGGTGGTCAACTATTTTGAGCATGGGACCTACCTTACCATGAACCATGCCCATGGAGCGCTCTTTGGCGTATACGGCATGCTGTCCGTCGCGTTGCTGCTGTTTTCCTGGCGAGGCATGGTGGATCGCAACCATTGGTCCGATACCCCGCTCAAAATCTCGTTCTTTGGCTTTAACGGCGGGCTGCTTGTAATGACGCTGTGCACCCTATTTCCGATTGGGATTGCTCAGGCCTGGACAAGTTATAAGGAAGGACTCTGGGTAGCGCGGGACGCGAGCTTCTTCGAAAGGCCTTTCGTCTCAATCCTGGGCCAACTCCGGATGCTGCCTGATACGATCATTATCGTTTTGGGAGTGCTGCCGCTCGTCTTTTTCCTTTTCAAAACATTTCCTCACTTGAAACCGAAAAAGGTTGAGGAATAGCACCGGGACTCAGCGTTTATGAGCGCTTATTAAAACGCCACGGAATTCACGGAACTAAAATTCCGTGAATTCCGTGGCGCTTTTTTATTTTCTAATCGAATCTCAAGCCCAATTTAGATTGCGCAATAGAGGAAGGACATGAAGCCAAGAGAACTAGCCAACCTGGGCATCCTCAAGGGTGACGCGATGAAAGTTGCCGGCGCAGCCTGTGCGGCGGCCGCGAAGGCTGGCCTCGACGGGGCGAGCATTCGAGAAACAATTGCTGCGCTGGTGACTGACCCCGATGCATACGCAACCGATCCACATTTCGGTGCTCTGTCTTCGGCCATTGCGGGACACAAAGCGGCTCAGAGACTTTTTGTGCCGCGCGAGCAGTCAGCGCCCTGGCGCCAGTGGGGTAGCGATCTGGAGGCATCTGCAATTGACCAGCTTCGCAACGCGTGCAAGCTGCCGGTATCGATTGCTGGAGCACTCATGCCCGATGCCCACCAGGGCTATGGCCTTCCCATCGGCGGCGTGCTGGCCACCGATAATGCCGTCATCCCGTTCGCCGTGGGGGTGGACATTGCCTGCCGCATGAAGCTCACAGTCCTGGACCTGCCGCTCTCAGTTTTCGCGAGCCATCGGGACCGGCTGGTCAACGCGCTGCAGAAAGAGACATTCTTTGGCGTGGGCAGCAGTAATCACGGTCGCAGGCAGCACGCAGTTATGGATGAGGACTGGGCCATCACCCGCATAACATCCCGTATAAAAGACAAGGCGGCCAACCAGTTGGGCACGAGTGGCAGCGGTAACCATTTTGTCGAGTTCGGCACGTTGACGCTGGATCGGGATGACCTGGGTCTCAAGGAAGGTGTGTATGTGGCCCTGCTGTCGCACAGCGGCAGCCGTGGTGCGGGTGCCGGCGTGGCCGAATACTACAGCAAGCTTGCCATGGGCAAGCACCCCGAGTTGCCCCGGGAATTGATTCATCTGGCCTGGCTGGAGTTGGATAGCCAGGAAGGGCAAGAGTACTGGCTGTCCATGGAGCTTATGGGCCGCTATGCCGCCGCCAACCATAAGTTGATCCATCAACATGTTGCCAGACACCTCGGGGCGGAGGTGCTTCTTGATGTTGAGAACCATCACAATTTCGCATGGAAAGAGAATCACGGCGGGCGCGATGTAATCGTTCATCGCAAAGGAGCGACGCCGGCAGCCGCGGGCACTCTTGGCATCATCCCCGGCTCGATGGGCACTGCCGGCTACATCGTCCGCGGACGGGGGAATGCCGAGTCGCTGCAGTCCGCCAGTCACGGAGCAGGCCGAAAGATGAGCCGCACGGCCGCCAAGGCGCGTTACACCTGGAGTGATGCCAAGCGGTTCCTGGCGGAGCACAACGTGGATCTTATCTCAGCCGGCTTGGATGAGGTTCCGATGGCTTACAAGGACATTGAAACCGTGATGGCTGCCCAATCCGATCTGGTGGAGCCTATCGCGCGCTTTGACCCGCGCCTGGTCAAGATGGCCCCGGAGGGGGAAAAGCCGGAGGATTGACGCGTGGAGGTGCGGATCCATTTTCAGCCGATAAATCAAATCGCATCTTCGTCAGTCCATTTTCCGCTCGACAGCCAATTCACTCACGGCGGTGATGCTGGATATATCGACAGTTTCCTTCAGGGCAGTCTTCACTGCATGCCTACCGAATAGAAGTTTTCGGCTTCAGTAGACCGTTAGCCATGGCCTTGGTGGATGCCGCAGCCGATCTTTTCGGAATCACGTTCCGTGCAGTTGCGGCAAGGACGAAGTAGCCCTGGATGGTTGCAACCAGCGCAGTGGTGGCCGACTCCGGGCTGGTGCAACGAAACACCCTTGCCGATATTCCCCGTTTCAAAATGGCGGCGAGCAGATCCATGATGGATGTCAACGCTTTTTCAAACTCGTCGCGAACGGCCGGTTGGCGGATTGCCTCGCCAATCAGGCTGATCCAACAGGCCAGGGCTTCCGGATTCTTCGTCGCGCTGAGACCGAGGTGAAAATCTATAAACGCGGCAACTTGCCTGGCCGGAGAAGCTGCCGACTGCACCGCGGCTTCGAGCGCAGCCATGTGGCGCTCCAGCAGCAGCCGTAACACCTCAAGCAGAATCTCCTGCTTGTCCCTGAAGTGGTAGTGGATGAGTCCTTGAGTCAGGCCCGCTTCGGCCGCAACATCGGATAGAGCCGCCCCATCGTAGCCCTTCGTCGCCATCAGTTTCATTAGAGCGGAGGCAATCTCTTCCCGGCGCTGCGCTCTGTTGGACGGTCTCGGCATTGAGAATCCTCCTATATATTGGTTAGAAAACCAATATATAGGAGGATTCTTGCACAGGTGTCAAGCCTGTAGTTAATCTTGTTTGTTTTCTTCCGGTTTGAAGAATATTGCGCAGCTTCCAGCAGTGGGGCGATGGTTCCAATGGTCCGGAGGAGGGACGTAGCAGCCGCAAATTTGCCGGCTTGAAACGTAACAGGGTGCCTTGGAACCAACAAAATTCTTGATTAAGCTATTTTTAAGTTAAGCGAGAGCCGCCCGCAATACATGCCGGGGGCTCGTGGTTCCCCCCAAAGGAGAAGTTCAATGAGCAGCAAATTATTGTGCGCATGCCTTCTTGTCCTGGCAATTTCCGTTTCCGCTGTTGCCCAAGACTGCCCCAGAACCGAAGCGTTTCTGGGGTAGTCTTATATCCGGTTCAGGGAAGGGTTTGTGGACCGCGGTGGTCATGCGGTTGGCGCTCAGCGTAATATGAATGGCGGAGTCGGTGATGTGACCTTCAATGCCACTAAGATGGTTGGCATCGTGGCCGAAATC
The DNA here is from genome assembly GCA_023265215.1 of Acidobacteriota bacterium. Classification (GTDB taxonomy): domain Bacteria; phylum Acidobacteriota; class UBA6911; order UBA6911; family UBA6911; genus UBA6911. The sequence continues at coordinate 2,096 of JAHFUH010000231.1, read as the reverse complement.
GGCGGCTACCACTACTCCGAAATCACTGCCGAGCAGTCGGGGACCAGCCAGACTCTTAACGCCAGCGCTACGGTTATTTCCTATCTATGCGGACCCCGCATCTCCTTACGAAGAGACCGAGTCACTCCCTTTGCGCAGGCTTTGTTTGGCGGAGTACATAGCGGAGACATCACTGGCAGCAGGTCGCCGCCTTGCCAGACGGCAGGTTCGTGCACTGCCCTCGGTTCGAGCAATGCCTTTGCCATGGGCCTTGGAGGAGGCCTTGATATCAAGGCCTCCAGGCACATCTCAATCCGTCTTGGCCAGGTAGAGTATCTTCTCACGCGCCTTCCTTCTCTTAGCGGCAGCGGAGTAAAGGAAAAGCAGAACAACTTCCGCTATTCAGGCGGGATTGTCTTGAACTAGGGAACTGGACTTCCGTCGCTGTTAGCTCAAGTCCCGAGAAATGCCAGGACCTTTACAAAAAATAGAACCAAAAACCGGTGAGCATTAACAACGAGGATGGCTGCGAGTCTCCGTCGCGGAGGGAGAATCGCAGCTTCGGCATGCTTGCCGCGCGCCTCAGCATTGACTGCGTTGTCGAAATCTCGTTCTTCAAGAATGGCTGCAGCCTGACCCTCTTTCTGAAGCTGCGGCAAACCCAATTTCATTTAATGGTTCTGGAGAGAATTCCCGGCAAAATCAATATATCCACTCGGGCCGGCAGAGACTCTCCTCGCTGGCAGCTGAGCGTCCGCAACTCGTGCAGACAAACAAGGAATTTTTAACCAGAATTTTCAGTTCTTTTGACTCCGATTCAGAAGAAAAATCCATTTCGCAGATCTTGCCGTCCGACTGACTTTCAGAAGACTTTCCTTTGGACATATGCCACCTCATTTAATTTCATTCAAAAGACTTGAAAGGAATATAGAATCAGCTCTCAAGTATGTCAATCGTTACATGAAGCGAATTATCAATATGGTGCTATGATATTGAATAAGATTGAATTATGCTTTATTTAGTTAATGGAAGTACTTGTCCTCAGCCTATTGGCTTTACCCAGTGAGTCGGCCAAGGCTCTCTTCCATAGCAATATTATTTCCACCTCTGATAAAGGCGTTACGCAGGCCGCTTTTTCGGAGATTCAGGACTCCTGATCCCTACCCGTAATTTGGGGCTAATACGGATTCAGTTGTGATACCAGATGTGTCCCGTAGGGACACCGTGATCCTAGCCCGGCACTTCAGTGCCGGGACCTATAGATAACAACATTCCTAGTCCCGTAGGGACGGCTGAGCTATCGATCCTCTCTGGCTTCAATCGTCCCTACGGGACTCCTCGCATATTCAATTCCTAACCCCGGCACTGAAGTGCCGGGCTATTTTCATAGCGTCCCGCTGGGACGCATTTGCGGATCCGATCAAAATCTTCCGGATCAGGAGTCCTGAGATTAATCCGGCGCCGACACGGTTTGTTTGCCGGCTATGACACGGCTGCCTATGTTCAATATTTGCAATAGAGAGCCTTCTCTGGCCGTAACTGTTTAGCCGGCTGTCCAAGAGGACACCGAATGAAGCGGGCAAGCTGGAATTTGAACCACCAAGACCGCAAAGACCGCTAAGAGATCAGACTTTGCGGTCTTCGCGGTCATCGTGGTTCGCTTGGAGCCTGGCTAAACAGTTACCTCTGGCCGAACTGGTTTGAGCTCCTTTGAGATAACGATAAGTCTCTTTGTTATTGCGGTGACGATCTCGCAAATTAGATAACTAGGGGTGCAAACGGAAGTGAGAGTCAATAAAAGAATGGATCCAAAATTATATATCAATCCAAAGTTTGGCGCTCAGAGTTATCGGTAACACAAAGAATTGGTTATTTGCGAGTGGCGAATGGTGATTTGTCATTTTTCCAAAAATTGAAGGGAATGGCCCCGACCGTCCGGTAAATAACAAATCACCATTCACCAATCACAAATGACAGGAATTCGGCAAAGGACAAGCCTATGACGGTTTACGCAATCGACCAGGAAGCATTGAGCGCCTGGGGTGCCAGGCTTTCTCGTATTGTGAGCGGCATGGAGTTGGTTAAAGCAGAAAATGGCGAAAGGCAGGATAATGGAC
>JAHFUH010000751.1 GCA_023265215.1 Acidobacteriota bacterium | reverse complement strand
TGATTTCATCCGTAATCTGAAGAGCTTAAACCCCGATGCGATCGTCGCCTCCTGGCATCCGGGACCGCGGGAGCAAAGGCATGTTTCCCGCTTGTTCATTGATTCGCTGGGAGCAGCACCTTTGAATGCCGGGGCGCTGCCGGAGATTGAACCAACGATCCATCTCAATTCAAATGCGCGCCAGGACGGCTTTCAGTGGCTTCATGCGCGCGGATGGAAACAGGAACCTCTGATTGCTCTTCATCCCGGAGCCGGTTCGAAATTAAAACGCTGGCCCCTGGAGCGATTTATAGAACTTGCCTGGCGCCTGACACGTGATCAGAAAAACAAACTGCTGCTCATAGAAGGTCCCGCAGAGGAAGGATTGTCGAATCACATATCCGCAGCGTTGCCGGGAATTGAATCCATAGTTGCAAAAGCCATCCCTCTGAATCTGCTGGCTGCCGCCCTGGAGTGTTGCCGCTTATTCATCGGAAATGATTCCGGGTTGGCGCATTTGGCTGCCGCGATAGGAGTCCCTTCCATGGTCCTGTTTGGCCCAACTCTTCCGCAGCACTGGGCGCCTTTGGGGAAACATGTGTCCGTCCTGCGAGAACCGTGCGGCTGCACGGCCTGCGCTTCCGGTTGTGGCGACCATACGTGCCTGCTTAATATTTCTGCAGATGATGTAGTTCGCGCAATACCCGAATAAACACGCCACGGACTTCCCAGATTCCACTGAAATAAAAATCAGAGGGTCCGTGAAATCTATCTAATCCGTGGCTGCTTTTTGTCAAACCAGTTGCGGCTGCGAGGCTCGCTAGGTAATCTTTTCGCAGGAGGCTTAAAGATGCAAAAAAGTTTTCAACTTAAAACAGTCTGGCTCGACGACCCGGACGGTATTACGAATTATTTCGCCGAGACCTCGCAGAGCGGGAAAAAGTAATGGATTGAAGGAGGAGAGCGCCATGAAACTGCCGATTGCCGGAATTATCATTACATTACTGCTGAGTGCTGCGTGCGGTCGAGCATCCTCGTCGGATAAGCCGGTTTCTAACAACAAGGAGGCTGCAAGAAAACCTATGGAAGCAAGATCTGAACTCAAGAAGGCTACCTTCGCCGGCGGCTGCTTCTGGTGTACGGAAGCGATTTTCCAGAGACTCAGCGGCGTAGAAAAAGTGGTTCCGGGTTATTCGGGAGGGCATGTCGATAATCCCACTTACGAACAGGTCTGTACCGGCTCAACAGGGCACGCTGAATCGATTCAGATTTCCTACGACCCTGCGAAGGTGTCCTATGATCAACTGCTCGAGGTTTTCTGGAAAACGCACGATCCGACGACAAGGAACCGGCAGGGAAATGATCTTGGGCCGCAGTACCGTTCGGTGATTTTTTACCATGACGCAGAGCAGAAAAATTTGGCGGAAGCCTATAAAGCCAAGCTTGAATCTGAGCATATATGGGATAAACCGGTGGTTACTGAAATCGTCCCTTTCACCAAATTCTGGCCCGCGGAAAATTATCACCAGAATTACTACAACAATAATCTCACCAAAGGGTACTGCACCCTGGTCATCACTCCCAAAATCGAGAAATTCAAAAAGATATTCAAAGACCGGCTGAAATAGATTTAATAGATTGACAACCGTTCGAAATAGCCTTACCACTGAACCACAATATTGAGGGAGGCACTATGTACACCGGGGATGAGTATGACGTGGTTGTCGTGGGTGGTGGAACGTCTGGCGTTGCTGCAGCGATAGCGGCATCGAGGACGGGGGCGAAAACGCTTCTCATAGAGCGGCTGGGCGCACTGGGCGGGCAGATGAACGTGTCCGGTCCTCCCGGTTTTGCCTATGCGAATCTCTACAATGAACAGGGGGAGCGAATCATCGGTGGGATCATCACCGAAACCCACGAGCGACTCCTTAAGGAAGGCCATGCAGTCCCCCACAGGGAACCGGACTTTCGCGGCTGGTACACCTTCGCTTATGTGGACCCTGATTGGTGGGGGCTCATGATCTTCGAGATGATGGTCGAGAATAAGGTGAACCTGCTTCTCCATTCTCTTGCCGTGGATGTAATCAAGGAAGGCAAGACAATGAAGGGCATAATAGTCGAGCACGTCTCGGGCCGGCAGGCGATTTTCGGGAAGGTAATTATCGACTGCACGGGCGAAGGGGACATTGCCGCTCGCGCCGGTGCACCCTACGAATTTTTGCCTAAAGATCAGATGGAGCCTCACTCGTTATCCTTTACTGCCGATGGCGTGAATTGGGAAAAGGTTCTCGATTACATCAAGAACAATCCAAGAGAATTTGAATTCGAGCGCTTCCTTGAAAACACTCAGCACAAATGGACTTACGACCAACTTGTCGAACGCATAAGGAAGGTCGACAACATCGTCGAATTTGGCGAGATAATGGGGTACAGAAGTCTGAAGATGAAAGGACTGGAAGCCGGTGATTGGCACGGCTTCAGCGGCGTTGGGTTCTTTTTGATTCCCAGGGAGGGTGGCGTGATTCAGGCGCATTTCCAGCATTCTTCACAAATAGGGAATTGCGATGCGACGAATGTCGAGGACCTGACTCATGCCGAAATAGAATGCCGGAGACAGTGCGTGATCGCCTGGAAATTCATCAAGAAATATCTTCCTGGTTTTGAGAACGCCTATATCACCCGGGTCTGCCCCGAGCTGAGGATTCGAGAGGGACGCCGGAT
>JAHFUH010000750.1 GCA_023265215.1 Acidobacteriota bacterium | reverse complement strand
AAGGCAGGCGAGGACGGCGTAATTCCCATTTCTCGATTCGCCGAGAGACTGACCATCGGGGTGCCCGTCAATGCCTTCGGTGGTGTTCCCGAAAATCGCACTCCGATTGAGATCATCGTTACCGGGGGAGGGGCAAATACCTATTGGTCCGGCGGCGACTTCTCCTGCTCTTCAAGCGTTTCGGTGGACAAGTGGAGGTAACCAAAAATTACAATGAAATTATTCCGTTGATAGATATCTTGACTGATTCTATAAAAGCCGTCCACGTCCACGTCCACGACCACGTAAACGTTGACGTGCACGTAGACGGCTTTTCAGAATCGATGGAAGGCTTGCCCCCATATTAACCGGGTACCTGCTAAAACGAATTGGTCTTTGGACATCGGCGGACGCTGCTTATAATAGGGTCATATATCACCGAGCAGAATGAAGGCACTGTTAGCCGGGGGGATACATGCGGGAGATCGGCCAGACCGTATCGCATTATAGGATCATTGAAAAAATCGGCGGCGGAGGGATGGGCGTTGTTTATAAAGCCGAGGACACTACGCTGGGCCGGTTTGTCGCGCTGAAATTCCTTCCCGCGGATGTACTCAATAATCCGGCTGCTACGGAACGTTTTGTGCGCGAGGCACGGGCGGCGGCGGCGCTGAACCATCCGAACATTTGTACGGTTTACGAGATTGGATTGCATGAAGGGCGGCAATTCATTGCGATGGAATTGCTGGAGGGGCAAACTCTTCGGGCGCCCGGCCGGGCACCCCTACGAACTGACGATGTACTTAACATTGCTTTTCAGATTGCTGATGCGTTGAACGCGGCGCATGCGAAGGGCATCATTCATCGAGACATCAAGCCTGCCAATATTTTCGTCACGCAAAGCGGGCAGGCCAAGATCCTCGACTTCGGGTTAGCCAAACTTCCTGCCGTGCGATCCGAAAGTGCGGCTACCACGGAGGAGTTTCTCACGGACCCGGGCAGTGCCTTGGGAACCGTCGCATACATGTCTCCTGAGCAGGCGCGCGGCGAGGAACTCGACGCACGCTCCGATCTTTTCTCTTTTGGTGTTGTGCTTTACGAAATTGCTACAGGCCAGCAGGCTTTTGCCGGCAACACTTCCGCCGTCATTTTCAACGCAATTCTCACCAAAGCTCCGACATCGCCCATACGCTTGAATCCAGAGATTCCCGATGAACTGGAGCGTATCATCAACAAAGCGCTCGAAAAAGAGCGCAGGTTGCGCTATCAGAACGCTTCCGATATGCGCACCGATCTGCAGCGCCTGAAACGCGATCGCGATTCAGGCCGCACGGCAGTGCCTGTTGCAGTTGAAGTTACCAACATTCCATCGATTGCCGTGCTTCCATTCGCTAACATGAGCGGCGACAAGGAGCAGGAATATTTCAGCGACGGCTTGGCAGAAGAGATCATCAATGCCCTGACGCAGATTCAGGGATTGAAAGTGATTGCACGGACATCATCGTTTGCCTTCCGCGGAAAGGAGCAGGACATCACCAAGATCGCCGAGGCGCTCCGCGTGCGCTCAATCCTCGAGGGCAGCGTGCGAAAGGCAGGAAATCGGATTCGCGTTACAGCGCAGTTGATCGATGCCGCCGATGGAAGCCATCTGTGGTCGGAACGTTATGACAGGGACTTGACGGATGTATTTGCCGTTCAGGACGAAATTTCGCAGGCTATCGCCAAGAAGCTGCGCGTGCATCTGTCTGGAGACCGCCCGATCATCAAGCACTACACTGAGAATGTTGAAGCCCACAATTTATATTTAAAGGGCCGATATCACTTCTTAAAGTTGACTCCGGAAAGCTACGCGAAAAGCAAAGAATATTACGAGCAGGCTATTGCGGTGGATCCTAATTATGCCCAGCCATGGTTTGGATTGGCGTTGTTTTACTGGGTTCTGAGTAATCAGGGAATCATGCCGGCGAAGGCAGCCAATGCGAAATGCCGGGAGGCTTCACTCAAAGCTCTAGAGCTGGATGAAATGCTGCCGGAGGCTCACAGCATAATGGGCGTGCTTAAAGCCACACAATTTGATTGGAAAGGAGCCGAATGCGAATTCCGCCGGGCGCTGGAACTCGGCCCAAACGTATGGGACGTTTGGATGCATTATAGCGGGTGGTTCCTTGTGCCGATGCAGCGCCTGGATGAAGCCATCGTCGCGATGCGAAGGGCTGTGGAGATAGATCCCCTGTCGCCGATGCCGCAGCTGGCGCTGGGCATGGTGTATATTGTGGCGCGACACTACGATCGAGCTATCGAGCAGTACCGCAATGCGCTCGATCTTAACCCGTATTTCGTTGCGGCACATCTTTATCTCGGCATTACTTTAATCCTTACAGGCAAATCTAACGAGGGGATAGGAGCTATTGAAACTGGCATACAGCTTACGGCACGCACCCCACTTTTACTGGCAGCCTTCGGTTTTGCCTATGCGCAGGCAGGGCGGATCGGCGATGCGCAAAAGCTTTTGGCTGAATTGCAGGATCTGGCTCAGAAGGCATACGTATCACCCTACAGTTTTATGCTGATTTACATTGGACTCGGAGAAATAGACAAATGCTTTGACTGGATCGAGAAGGCGGTTGAAGAGCGCGATTCCATGATATTCCTACTCCCTGTCAGTCCCCTCTTCGATCCTCTGCGCTCCCACCCGCGTTACAACGCTCTCGTGCGCAAAAT
>JAHFUH010000230.1 GCA_023265215.1 Acidobacteriota bacterium | reverse complement strand
TTGGCACAATCACCGGATAACGAATTAAAAAAGGATGTGGAAGAAATTAAGCAGGGCCAGCAAGCCATGCGCAAGGAGTTACTGGAAATCAAGGCCTTGTTATCTGCAAAACAAGCTCCAAGCGCGCCGCAAGTTAATATAAAAGACGTTGAATTTGACATCGGGAATAGACCTGTCCGCGGCAGCAGCACCGCTCAATTATTATTGGTTGAGTTTACGGATTATCAATGCCAATACTGCGGCAGGCATGTGCGCGAGACTTTCCCCAAAATTGCAGAGGAGTATATCGATAAAGGCGTTATCCGCTATGCCGTAGCTGACCAGCCGCTCCCTATGCATAAAATGGCGGCCAAAGCAGCGGAAGCATCGCGCTGTGCCGGCGAACAGGGAAAACTCTGGGAATATCACGATTTAACAATGTCCAAGCAGGAGTGGATCGAGGATCTATCTTCATATGCCATTTCGCTCAAACTCGATATGGATCGATATGAAACCTGCCTTAAGACGAATAAGTATGGTGGCGAAATTGAAAAGGATAAGGCCCTGGCGACGAAACTAGGAGTGACGGGCACACCCGGATTTATTCTGGCCTATAGCGACCCTCAACACCCGACAAAAGCCAAGGGCATTAGTTATATTCGGGGAGCGCAGCCATTCAGCAGCTTTCAAAAGGAGATCGAGCACGCACTTGGAAACAAGCTAATGGAGAAAGGACCGTACTGACTGTTAGTGAAGCCGTTTTCGTAAACTCAAGCAAATAAAATATGAAAGGAGTCAGATATGAAGATAGCAAGAATGCTGGGATTATTTGCGATTGCGGTATTTTTCACGAGTGTTCCAATCTTTGCGAGCTGTTATTCGGATTGCGACGAAGCCTACGAGAGTTGCACCGGCGCTGCGAATTACGCTGAGGTACAGTGTGGAAATCAGTGCTATTCCGGTTGCGTCAATTGCACATCACAATGCGAACCTTTATTTGAGCAGTGTATGGATACTACTTATCCTTATGGAGGAGCCTTTTCTTGTTCATATATCATAGGCTATTGGAAATGGGAGGAATCCCCTTGGCTTTGGCCGAATGAGTGCTTTATGTGTTACATAAACTATACGGCAGATTGTCCAAATGTTTGCATAAATGCATTCCAGAGCTGTACGTATGGCTGTGAGGACGCCTGGAATGGTTCCCTATCGCAATGTAGTTATTCCAAAGCGCAATGCGAGTTTGCCTGTTGTGGCGATAACACATGTGAAGGGAGCGAAACCTGCGAAACGTGTTCTGCTGATTGCGGGCCTTGTTAGAGCATTCGGCTACCTGTGGCCCTCCCTGTGAGGGCCACAGGTAGCCGAAACAGTTACATGGGTCTTCAGTCACCCTGCAACGAAATACTTGAAATAACTTTCTAAGGATGTTATGACAAAGTCACAGCAATAGAAGTTGGATTGACTTTCATCTAAAAGCGAGGGCGTCATGCCCAAGTTCATCTGGATTAGCCCGATTATTTTCAGCATCGTGGTTTTGTCGTTTGGAGTAAATGTTGCAGAGCCTGAGACATCGGATACACTTCAAGTTCTCAAAAAGGAAACTGCTCATTCGGTGAGGAGCTGGCCATGGGCCAGTACGGCTTATAAAGATTTTGAACTTAGTTCCTGTACGCTAAGTTTTAGAACAATGACGCTCCCTCGTGGTGGAGAGAATTATGCGGCACGTTATCCCCCTCAAATCTACAAATATTCTTTTCCGTTACAAAGCATAGATGTCAGGCTGGAATGGCTCGCAACCTATGATTCCTATGTTTTGTCGCTTTCAGGACCCGGCAGCCTGACTATCGAGGAAGGGACCCCCTCGCTATTGTTCGCGACAAAAGTAAAACGCAATTGGCCGGCTCCAAATATTTCCATTCCCTTCGAAAATGAGGATAGTGCAAAAAGGGCCAGGAGCGCCTTGCAGGATGCCATAGATGGGTGCCGCGGCAAGAAAGATCCGGTTCAGAAGATGAATGTGACGGCCAGTCCAGTTCGGGAGGAATTGTCGGCGGATGTGAATGCTGAAAAATATGCAATCAAAGTGAATGTTGATCTGGTAACGGCGGATGTCACAGTGATTGGAGATAATGCGCCCGAATTGAAGGCGGAGGATTTCATTATTTATGATAACAAGATTGCCCAGGAGATAAGCTACTTTTCCAACGATCTGCCCATCTCCGTGGCACTCGTGCTCCAAAGCGGAATCGTGGGAGCCGGCCGGCCGGAGGTGAGCATTGATGCGCTTTCGGCGCTGCGCCTTCTGAACCCAGAAGATCAGATAGCATTATATTCTCTCGATGGCGACAGGCCTGGCAACCTTACAGATGATCGAGTACTTATGGCGAAATTAATAAGCTTTCTTGGGAGCAATCAAGGATATCAGTTTAACATGTTCGGCACACTTTACGATGCCGCACGATATTTGAAGCAGGAGGCTTCCGGCCGCCGTGCAATTGTATTAATGTGCGAAAATACCGATGATCGGATTAGAACGTCCAGTGGCGTTCTGGGGCGAGATACCCTCGACGTCATCGAAAAGACTCGAATAGAATTGCTGGAGTCAGCCACTACTCTATATTCACTGACTTCAGACTACTTTGAAAAGTTTAAAACGATGGAGGGGGGCCGTACCAATCGAACAATAAAAAGCATCGTCGAGGATACTGGTGGCGAAACGGTTGTGTATGCTTTTGACAGGCGATCGGTGACACCTATAAGTGGATTACGTCATGTGATAGATCGAATGCGCACTCAGTACACGCTTGGATTCACTCCATCGAATCCTGGCGAACGGGGAAGCTTTCATGAATTGACGGTAATATTAGCTAACGAGAATCGATGCCCGAAGTGTCGCATAAAGGCTCGTAGAGGATACTACCCCGGGGTTGCAGCGCATTTGCTCCCGGTTCCAAAACCGCAGGCAAAACCACTTCAATCGCTTTCGGAAATTGATAATAAATTAATCCAGGAAATCATGTTTTTGGCCGGAACAAGCTATTTTGATTTGAATGACATTTCGTTTGCCATTAGAAACGCCGAGAAGATAACTTCCCGCAGTGGTCAAAATCAAATGATGATTGACCTATCCATTGATCCCGCCGGTATCGATACGGTGACAAGCGAAGGACGGCGGACATACAGAATTCAGGCGGCAATGTTCTACAGTGATAAAGAGGGAAATTTGCTGGGTTCTAATGTATGGAAAATAGAGGGCTCCTTAGGCGAGGAGAACTTCAATCGTGTCAGTCAGAAGGGAATTCCATTTTCGGCCAAGATTCCGGTAATCGCTGACGATCAAATCCTAAGGATTGTCCTCTATGATGAAATTGGCGGGAGAATGGGAAGCAAATTCACCAAGAAAAAGGGCAAAGGCCTGGCTATCGTTAAGCAGCCATTGGCTTATCCGGGTCCCATAAATCCGCGAATTTTGGCACCAGGTCCTGGTCAGGCTATTGGCTCTTCCGGTCAGTCTATTAACCCTGATCCGGCGCTTCGGCGATAGCGCGTAGCGCCGCCCATCCGCTTAGGGCGCCAAACCGGAATCCCGTGTTCAAAGGGAATCCTGGACACCCGGAGCTCCGGAATAAACCGGCATGAAGTAGAATAACGACATATCGGGGCACCCACTGTTTTATTAAGTAGCCGTAAAAACGATGGCTGTCCACAATTGCACCACAATTGCACATCAAGAAGAATCCGGGCTAATTTGGTTTTTCGTTTTCCTGTTTTTCTCGATTCACGTCATTCCCATTTATGCAGAATCTAAACAGCTTGATTGCTTCCCCAAAGAGATTAAGCATACATATGAACTCATTAGTAGATGAAGCGAGTGAAGAAACTTTCTTCGAATGCCGATGGGTATGAAATACAAATTTGCAATATTTGACTTTTCAGGATAGGAAAACAGGCATACGATGTATCGTACTTTCAACGATTTCTAAATAAAATATTAAATAGGGCTGCCACTTTGGGCAGTAATCCTTTGGCCATGTGTTATGAAGGAGGACATAGTGATAAAACTGCGGATCCTGTTTATAGGACTACTGTTTTGCCTTTCGGTTGTTGCATCATTCTCACAAACAACGCAAAATTCATCCGAGGAGGTGAACCCGCGAGTTCCAAAGGGTGCGAAGATATTCATATCGCCTCTTGAAAACGGATATCATATCTATCTGGCTGCGGCTATTCAGAAAAAACAAGTGCCGGTCGTATTGGTAATTGATAAATCGCGGGCGGACTTTGAACTAACAGCCGTCACTGAGAGCGAAAAAGCCGGTTGGGCCAAGATGCTTTTCTTGAGCTCAGGCGCCAGCGCTGAGCAGGCCAGTTTCCAGCTGGTAAACATAAAAAGCGGAACTGTCTCGTTCGGATATAATGTCAATAAATCTAATTCCAATAAAGGGAAGCAGAGTTCCTCCGAAGCATGTGCAAAGCATCTTAAAGAAAAAATTGAGTCAGGAAAGTAGGAGGTATGACAATGAGACGAATAGGAATTAATCTGTTGGCGTTCATGTTCTGTGTATTTCCTTTGGGCATTTCAGCCAAAGAAAGTAAATCGGCTCTAAAACCCGGCGCAAAGGTTTTTATCGCGTCGATGCCCGATGGCTTCGATACATATCTCAAATCTGCGATTGAAAAGAAAAAGGTTCCGCTAACGATTGTGGAAGCTAGAGAAAAGGCTGATTTCGAAATAACAGGAGCTTCAGAAACGCAGAAAGCGGGCGCAGCAAAGAAAATAATTAGGCTTAATTGGCACTCTGCCGAACAGGCCAGCATATCCATTGCAGACCTAAAATCAGGAGAAGTGGTATTCGCCTATAGCGTTAATAAGGAGAGTTCGGCCCACGGCAAACAAAGCACGGCTGAGGCATGTGCAAAGCATATTAAGGAATATTTAAAACAATAATAGCTACATTGCATTTAGTAATTCATTCCTTAGAACCTAGAATATCTGTGAAGTATGACTGGTGAGATTCAATTAGCCGTACTTCACAGGTCTTCTTCTATTGTCCCAACGTCTGTTTCAGAATCTTGGCAAAAACCCTAAAAACAAGCCGAACGAAGAAACGCTCAAGAACACAATAAACTTCACCCAAAAGCCCCGGGAGCACGCATCAAATATGCTTCCGATGGAGTCCTCCGGCATTTTATATTATCTTTCCGTGGTATAGGTTTTGACTGTGGAGGCTGCATGATCATCCTCCCAGACATCATCCAAACAAGGATAAGGATCTTGGAATTAGAACAAGATCGGGAGAAGGCGGGCAACGCCATACATTTTGACAACGAAAATCACGAAAGGATCGTGTTAAGAATACTTGGGGAAATGAGAAAATACGATCCTTCCATTGAGCCGCTAATAATGGGCAAAAGTTCTTTACGCACAAAATGGACATCTGACGAATTTAGTCCAGAAGAAACCCTTGCGAGAAAGGCTATCATTTTGCTTATTGAGCAGGCCCAGCAGCGCAAACCGGATCAGGTGATCGAAGGAAAAGACACGCCTCCAAGCCCATCATTCGAACTGATAGGCCAAGTTATGGGTTTTCACGATGGGGTACAGGAATTTTTAAATGATGCCGAAGCAGAGTTTGTAAAACTCGTCATTGAACGTTCGAAAGAAGGCCTTGTAGCTGATATGGAGGCCTTGGGTCACAACCTGATCCACGACCCCAGGGCAGATATCCGTTTCCACTTAAAGCAACGACATGCCCGCACATCCAAGCTAATCCAGTAATATCGTGGACACCCACTGTTTTATTAAGTAGCCGCAAAAACGATGGCTGTCCACAATTGTCACAATTGACTCTATGCTGGACCAATAATTGGCAATATGCTTTAAAAAGGTCTATGATCAAATGCATCATTCGTTGTCCAAAGCAGCATAAGAACTAATTGACTTTCATCCAAAAGGAAGGGAGTCATGCCCAAGTTCATCTGGATTGGCCCAATTATTGTTAGCGTCGTGGTTTTGTCGTTTGGAGTAAATATTGCAGAGCCTGAGACATCGGATACCCTTCAAGTGCTCAAAAGGGAGACGGCTCATTCGGTGAGGGTACTTTCGGGCTCTATTCGTACAACATATGAAGATTTTGAACTTAGTTCGTGCATTCTGACTTTCAGGACTAGGACGTTTCTTCGGGAAATCACCCAGCAAGCCCAAACCTACAAAAACAAATATGTATTAGATAAAGCTCTCACTCCGCAAACCAGCAAATATGCTTTCGCATTACAAAACATGGATGTCAGGCTGGAATGGCTTACAACGTACAATTCATATGTTTTGTCGCTTTCAGGACTTGGAAGTCTGACTGCAGAGGAATCACCCGGTGATCTTATGTTTGGAACAAGAGTAAAAAGCAGTAATCCTCCAAATATTTCCATTCCATTCGAAAATGAAAATAGTGCAAAAAGGGCCAAGATAGCGTTGCAGGATGCCATAGATGGATGCCGCGGCAAAAAGGATCCGGTTCAAAAACTGAATGTGACGGCCAGTTCAGTTCGAGAGGAGCTGCTAGCGGGTGTCAATGATGACAAATATGCGATCAAAGTAAATGTCGATCTGGTCACGGCTGATGTTACGGTGATTGGCGATGAGGTGCCCGAATTGAAGGCGGAGGATTTCGTTATTTATGACGACAAGATTGCCCAACAGATAAGCTACTTTTCCCATGATCTGCCCATCTCCGTGGCAATCGTGCTCGACCCGTGGTTCGGTATGCCGGAAATGAATATTGCAGCGCTTTCGGCGCTGCGCCTTCTGAAGCCGGGAGATCAAGAGGCATTATATTTTTTGAATGGCGACAGGGTTGGCAACCTTACTGAGGATCGATTGTATACTGCTGAATTAATACGACTTCTTGCGAACTATCCACAACAATATGTCACTTGGAATATGTTCGGCACGCTTTACGATGCCGCACGATATTTGAAGCAGGAAGCGTCCGGCCGCCGAGCAGTCATATTAATTTCCAGAAACATCCAGTTAGGTACGCCTACTTTCGGCTTGCCCGACCGAGATTCCCTCGGCAAGAATGACATGGATACCGTCATCGAGAGGACTAAGATAGAATTGCTGGAGTCAGCCACTACACTATATGCGGTGACTCCTTCATACGACATTAAGAAGTGGTACGGTCCCAAAGTAAAAAGTGTCGCCGAAGATACTGGTGGTGAAATGATTACGGTCATTGGTCCGGAGAAGCGATCGGCAGCACCCATAAGTGGATTACGTCAGGCGATAGATCGATTGCGTACGCAGTATACGCTCGGATTCACTCCACCGAATCAGGGCGAACGGGGAAGATTCCATGAATTGACGGTAAAATTAGCCAATGAGGACCGGTGCCCGAAGTGTCGCATCAAGGTTCGTAAAGGATACTACGCCGGCGTTGCAGCGCCTCCGCTCCCGGTTCAAAAGCCTCAGGCAAAATCGCTCCAGTCCGTTTCGGAAATTGATAATAAATTAATCCAGAAAATCATATTTGTGGCCGGAACAAGCTATTATGATTTGGATGACATTTCATTTGCCATTAGAAACGCCGAGAAGGTAATTTCCCCCAGTGGCCAGAATCAAATGATGATTGACCTGTCCATTGATCCCGCCGGTATCGACACGGTAGCAAGCGAAGGACGACGGACATACAGAATGCAGGCGGCAATGTTCTATAGCGATAAAAATAGAAATTTGCTGGGTTCGAATATATGGAAAATAGAGGGCTCGTTAGGCGAGGAAGACTTCAATAGTGTCCGGCGGAAGGGAATTCCGTTTTCGGCCATGATTCCGGTAATGGCTGAGGATCAAATCCTCAGGATTGTTCTCTATGATGAAATTGGCGGCAGAGTGGCGAGCAAATTCACCAGGAAAAAGGGCAAAGGGCTTGCTATCGTTAAGCAGGACAACAGTACCGTCTGGCATAATCTCAGTGATCCGGCGCTACGGTGACAGCGCATAGGGCGCCCATCACAGCCGCGCCGTCCAATCTCAGTTGCTCCAGTAAGCTGATCAAAGGGTTGGC